>JABFRE010000205.1 GCA_013141325.1 Novosphingobium sp. | reverse complement strand
CGGGCAGGCAAGGGAGCCTCCCGTGCACTGCGTCGTGAAGGCCGTGTCCCCGCCGTTGTCTATGGTGGCAATGAAGAGCCCCTCGCCATCCATGTCGAGGAAAAGCTGCTGGTGAAGCGGCTTGGCACCGGCCACTTCTTCAACTCGGTCGTCGAAATCGAAGTCGGCGGCAAGACGTTCAAGACGCTGCCCAAGGACGTGGCTTTCCATCCCGTCTCTGATCGCCCGCTGCACGCAGACTTCCTGCGCCTGACCGGCAATTCGAAGGTTCATGTCGAAGTTCCGGTGCTGTTCATCAACGAAGCGGCATCGCCGGGCCTCAAGCGCGGCGGTGTGCTCAACATCGTGCGTCACGAGCTCGAACTGGTCTGCGACGCGGACAAGATTCCCGAAGACATCCAGATCGACGTGACCGGCTTTGACGTTGGCGATTCGATCCACATCAGCCACGTCGTCCTGCCGACCGGTTCGGCCAGTGCGATTACCGATCGCGATTTCACCATCGCCACCATCGTTGCCCCTTCGGGTCTGCGCAGCGAAGAAGGTGACAATGCCAAGACGGAAGCCGAAGGCGCCTAAGCGCTTTGGTTGACCGCTGCGGTCTTTGTCCGGCAGGAATAGAACCGGGCCGTGGAAACGCGGCCCGGTTTTCCTTTTTCGGGGTCATTACGCGATGCAAATCTGGGTCGGTCTTGGCAATCCCGGTCCGCAGTATGCCCTGCACCGGCACAATGTCGGGTTCATGGTGGCGGATACCCTGGCCGATGTTCACGGCTTTGGCCCGGTCCAGAAGAAATTCCAGGGCTGGGTCCAGGAAGGGCGGATCGGCGGGCACAAGCTGCTGCTGCTGAAACCGGCCACCTACATGAACGAAAGCGGCCGCGCCGTGGGCGAGGCGCTGCGGTTCTACAAGCTTGGCACCGACGCGCTGACCGTGTTCCACGACGAGCTCGATCTGGCCCCCTTCAAGGTCAAGGTAAAGCAAGGCGGCGGCACCGCCGGGCACAATGGCCTGCGCTCCATCGACCAGCATCTTGGCGCGGATTTCCGCCGGGTGCGGCTTGGCATCGGTCACCCCGGCCACAAGGACCGGGTGACCGGCCATGTGCTGGGCAACTATGCCAAGGCCGAGATGGATCCGCTTGCCGACATGCTGGGCGCGGTTGCGGCCGAGGCCGAATGGCTGGCGGGCGGCGATGACGCCCGGTTCATGAGCGAAATCGCCTTGCGGATGCAGCCGTGACGCGCGCGACCTTCTTGATGGTTCTGGCCCTGCTCGCCAGTGGCTGCGACCGCAACAGCGGCGGCGATGCCGCACCCATCGCGACGGGCGTCGCCGCGACCTCGGCTTCCGCCGCCTTTGCTGACGGCGCCGTTGACCGTTCGCACGACGGTGAGCCGCTGCCGGGTTTCATCTTCAGCGATCCCGAGGGCAAGCGCATCGACATCGCCGCGCTGAAGGGCAAGCCGGTGCTGATCAACCTGTGGGCCACCTGGTGCGGGCCATGCGTTGCGGAGATGCCGACGCTTGACCGGCTGGCGGCAGACAACCCCGGAACACTGCGGGTGGTGACCATTGCCCAGGACGGCGCGACCGCCCCGGTCGTCAAGTTCTTCGCCGCGTACCGCTTCGCCCGGCTTGAGCCCTGGCTCGATCCCGAAGGCAAGATCGACTACCACTTCAACACCGGAAGCCTGCCGACGTCGGTCTATTACGACAGCAACGGGCGCGAAGTGTGGCGCTATGTCGGGGCGCGCGACTGGAGCAATTCCCTGACCACCGCGCTGCTGCTAGAAGGCACGGTGCGGTAGGCCGCGATGCAGCGCATTCTCATCATCGGTTCACCGGGAGCGGGGAAATCGACGCTGGCGCGAAGTCTGGCGGAGCGCACCGGCCTGCCGCTGCATCACCTTGACCAAATTCACTGGTTGCCTGGCTGGGTAGAGCGCGACCGTGACGAGGAACGGGTGGTGCTTGATCGGCTGCTGGCACAGGACCACTGGATCATCGACGGCAATTATGGTTCAACCCTGCCGCAACGCATTGCCCGGGCCGATACTGTGGTCTGGCTCGACTATCCGACCGCGCTCTGTCTGCGCCGGGTGCTGACCCGTTGGTGGCTCTATCGCAGCCGGTCGCGGCCTGACATGCCCGCGGATTGCCCCGAGCGGATCGACCTCCCCTTCCTGCACTACGTCCTCACGTTTCGCGGCGCCTGGGCCAAGCGCAATGCAGGGGCACTCGCCCGGTTTGCCGGCCAGACGATCCGGCTCCGCAACTCTGCCCAGACTCAGGCCTGGCTGGCCGCGCTCTAAGCCTCTCGCCAAATCCGCATTCTCCCCCTATGGGCGCGGCTTCCCCGGAACTGGAGTAAGAAATGGGTTTTCGTTGCGGCATCGTCGGCCTTCCCAATGTCGGCAAGTCCACCCTGTTTAATGCGCTGACCGAGACGCAGGCGGCGCAGGCGGCGAACTATCCGTTCTGCACGATCGAGCCCAACGTCGGCAATGTCGGCGTGCCCGATCCGCGGCTTGAGCAGCTGGCGAAAATCGCCGGCAGCCAGAAGATCATCCCGACCCAGCTGGGTTTTGTCGACATCGCCGGTCTGGTCCGCGGCGCGAGCAAGGGCGAAGGGCTGGGCAACCAGTTCCTCGGCAACATTCGCGAGGTGGACGCGATTGTCCACGTGCTGCGCTGCTTTGAGAACGACGACATCCAGCACGTCGACAACAAGATCGATCCGGTTTCGGACGCGGAAACGGTGGAAACCGAGCTGATGCTGTCGGACCTCGAAAGCCTGGAAAAGCGCGTTCCCGCCGCCCAGAAGAAGGCCGCCCAGGGAGACAAGGAGGCCAAGCTGCTGGCCTCTGTGCTGGCCCCCGCGCTCGACCTGCTGCGCGAAGGTAAACCCGCGCGCCTCGCCCGGCCGAGCGATGAGGAAGAGCTGCGGGTGTTCAACTCTGCCCAGCTGCTGACCGCCAAGCCGGTGCTCTACGTCTGCAATGTCGAGGAAGAGAGTGCGGCCAAGGGCAATGCCTTTTCCGAGGCCGTTTTCGTCAAGGCCAAGGCCGAGGGCGCCAATGCGGTGATCGTCTCGGCCGCAATCGAGAGCGAACTGACCGGCATGGACGACGAGGAACGGATGGTGTTCCTTGAGGAAATGGGCCTCCACGAAACCGGCCTCGCCCGGGTGATCCGCTCAGGCTACGATCTGCTCCATCTGATCACCTTCTTCACCGTCGGCCCCAAGGAAGCCCGCGCCTGGACGGTCCACCAGGGTGCCAAGGCCCCCGAAGCTGCGGGTGAAATCCATTCCGACATGCAGCGCGGCTTCATCCGCGCCGAGACCATCGCCTACGACGATTACATCGCGCTGGGCGGCGAAGGCGGCGCCAAGGACGCCGGAAAACTGCG
>JABFRE010000013.1 GCA_013141325.1 Novosphingobium sp. | reverse complement strand
CGCGGCGGCGCAGCAGCATGGCGAGCAGCAGGCCGAACGCGACGCCGATAGCTCCCCCCGCAGCCCACGGCCACCAATCGGGCAGGGCAGCCGAATCTGCTGCGTTCGAGGACGCTTGCGCCGCTGGAGTGCCGCCCGGCAGCGGGGCACCGGTCTCGGCGGCCGGACCGCCAGGCACGCCGGTCGGCAGGGCCGGGCCTGCCGAAGGTGTCGTCACCGGAATTGGCGGCGGTGCCAATCCGGGCCGTACGGAAGAGGTCGCAGCCGGTCGGCGCGGCGGCGTAGTTGCACCCGGGCGCGGCGAAGCGATTACCGGTATGCTGCCAGGTGCAGGGGACGAAGCCGCGCCGGATGCCGGCGCTGCCGAGGGCTCTGCGCTGGGCGCCGCCGATGGCTGAGGGCCGCGCACGACCGGGGCATCGCTGTCTACCGGGCCCTGGGCGCGGCTGGGGCTGGGCGAAGCGGTGGCGCCGGGCAGGCGGTAGTCGTTGACCGATTGGGCTGCCAGAAGCGCCGGGGCAAGCACCGATGCCAGCGCCAGCGCACATGCCGCAGCCTTGATCCTGCCCCCGCTTCCGTTCATCGACCCGTCCATTGCCTTGTGGTGCGCGCTAGCGCCCCTGCCCGTGAATAGGAAGTGAACTTCGCACTTCCAACCGATGACTTGTGTCCGGCGCGCGATGGGGGCATGGCGCGTGACATGGCGGACACACCGAAACCCTTGCACCTTGGCCAGGCCAGCGCGCTTCCAGCCTCCCCCGAAGCGGCGGTGCTCGACTATGTGCCCAATCCGCGAGCAGGAGCGTTGTACCTTGTGCGGTTTGCGGCGCCGGAATTCACGTCGCTGTGCCCGGTTACCGGCCAGCCCGATTTTGCGCATCTGGTGATCGACTATGCTCCGGGCGCGACCATCGTCGAATCGAAAAGTCTCAAGTTGTTGCTCGGCAGTTTTCGTGGCCACGCCGGATTTCACGAGGATGTAACCGTCGGAATCGGTCAGCGCCTGGTCGCAGAGATGCAGCCGCGCTGGCTGCGGATTGGCGGTTACTGGTATCCGCGGGGCGGCATTCCGATCGATGTCTTCTGGCAATCGGGCGCGCCGCCTGAGGGACTGTGGGTGCCCGATCAAGGGGTTGCGAGCTACCGCGGGCGCGGCTGACCGGCGAAGCGGTGTCACACATCTGACGTCGCGCGGTCATTCGTAGCGGCATTACTGCAACAGGTTCGCAGCAAAGTGGCTGGCCTGCGCAGCACAGGCTTGCCCAGCGCCGGACAGGGACTAGCGGATCGGACTTCCGTCTTCGCGTTTGCACAACATAGGGGCCCGACCATGTCCATCGCCGCACCGCTTCGCCACACCACTGCCATGGCCGCCGTCGGCCTGATCCTTGCCGGTGCCACGCCCGCGCTGGCGCAGGCGGCGGACGAGGACGAAGGGCTGGGCGAGATTATCGTCACCGCCCAGCGGCGCGAGGAAAACCAGCAGAAGGTCCCGATCTCGGTCGCTACCGTCAGCGGCGCCACGCTTGACGCGATCAGCGGCGCGGGCGCCGATATTCGCGCGCTGTCCGGCCGGGTTCCCAGCCTCAACATCGAAAGCTCGTTCGGGCGCACTTTCCCGCGGTTCTATATCCGCGGTCTGGGCAACACCGATTTCGATCTCAACGCCTCGCAGCCGGTCAGTGTGGTTTACGACGACGTGGTGCTGGAAAACCCGATCCTGAAGGGCTTCCCGGTGTTCGATCTGGACCGCGTGGAAGTTCTGCGCGGCCCGCAGGGCACGCTGTTCGGCCGCAACACCCCGGCTGGGATCGTCAAGTTCGACAGCCGCAAGCCGACCTCGACCACCAATTATGCCCGGGTCAGCTGGGGTTCGTTCGGCACGATCAACGCCGAGGGCGGGGTTGGTTCAGGAACCGCCGACGAGAGCTTTGCCGCGCGCGCTTCGGTGCTGTTCCAGCATCGCAACAACTGGGTCGACAATCTCGATGCGCCCGGCACCGACAACCTCGAAGGCTTCGACGATTTCGCCGCCCGCTTGCAGGTGCAGGCCAAGCCGAGCGACGCGCTGACCCTGCGCGCGACCGGCCAGATCCGCCTGTTTGACGGCACCGCCCGCCTGTTTCGCGCCAATTCGGTTGCGACCGGCAGCAACAAGCTGATCGGCTTGGGCGGCGCGGCCACCCCGTTCCGCCGCGATCAGGTCCGCGCCGACGGGCTCAACTTCCAGAAGCTGGAAAACTACAACGGCAATTTCACCGCCGAATACGATGCCGGACCGGTTACCGTTACCTCGGTCACGTCTTACTGGAACGCCAACCTGCAGAGCCGCGGCGATATCGACGGCGGCTTTGGCAACCAGTTCGCGCCGACCATGGGTCCTGGCTTCATCCCGTTCTCGGCCCAGTCGCGCGATGACGTGCCCAGCCTGGACCAGTTCACCCAGGAACTGCGCATCGCGTCGAACAACAGCGGCGGCCTCGGCTATCAGCTTGGCGTGTTCTATTTCAGCGAAAAGCTGGACATCGCCAGCTATGACTATGGCAACCCGACCGACACCACGCCGGCTGCCATCGGCCTCCAGCGTCAGGACAGCGAAGCGCTGGGTCTGTTCGGCTCGCTCAACTACGAATTCGAATCCGGCCTGAAGCTGCAGGGCGGGATGCGCTACAACCATGACAAGCGCACCATGGTCGCCTCGCGCCCGGTCGATACCCGCCCCGGCTTCCTCGGCTTTGGCGGACCGGTTGCCAACCAGAACGCCAATGTTTCCGGCAATGTGCTGACCTGGGACGTGGCGGCCAGCTATGCCGCGTCGGAAGACCTCAACCTGTTTGCCCGCGTCGCGCGGGGCTATCGTGCGCCGTCGATCCAGGGTCGTCTGGTGTTTGGCCGCACGCTGTCGCTGGCCAAGCAGGAAACCACGATGAGCTATGAAGCCGGGCTCAAGTCGAAGCTCGCGGGCGGGCTCGCCCGGTTCAACCTGACCGGGTTCTATTTCAGCACAAAGGATATGCAGCTGACCGCGGTGGGCGGGGCCTCGAATTTCACGACGCTGATCAACGCCAAGAAGGTCGACGGATACGGCTTTGAAGCGGAGCTTGAGGCCAAGCCGGCCAAAGGTCTGACCCTGACCGCGGGTGTCTCGTACAACCACAACGAGATCAAGGACCCCAACCTCTATGTGGCGGGCTGCGGAGCGCCGTGCACGGTGCTCAATCCGCAGCGTGCGGGCAGCCCTGGGATCTATGCGATCAACGGCAACCAGCTGCCGCAGAGCCCGCGCTGGACCGCCAACTGGACCGCGGGTTATTCGGTGCCGGTCGGCGACGGCGAGGTCTATCTGTTCACCGACTGGGCCTACCGCTCGAAGGTGCAGTTCTTCCTCTACAAGTCGGTCGAATTCAGCGACGATTCGATGATCGAGGGCGGGCTGCGGG
>JABFRE010000092.1 GCA_013141325.1 Novosphingobium sp. | reverse complement strand
GCTCACCGAACAGGTCGGTTTCGCACTCTTCCTTGAAGTTGGTCTCGATGATCCCGCTGCGACCGCCGCCGACGCCGCTGGCATAGGCCAGGGCCACGTCATGGGCATTGCCGGTGGCGTCCTGATGGACCGCGATCAGGCACGGCACGCCGCCGCCCTTCTGGTATTCACTGCGCACGGTATGGCCGGGGCCCTTGGGGGCGATCATGATCACGTCGATATCCGCCGGAACCTCGATCAGCCCGAAGTGGATGTTTAGCCCGTGGGCAAAGGCCAGCGCGGCGCCGGGGCGCAGGTTGCCCTTGACGTCGTCAGCCCAGATCGCGGCCTGATGCTCGTCGGGGGCAAGGATCATCAGCACGTCGGCCCACTTGGCGGCGTCCTGATTGCTCATCACCTTGAAGCCGGCGGCCTCGGCCTTCTTGGCGCTGGCCGAGCCGGGGCGCAGCGCGATCGCCACATCCTTGACCCCGCTGTCGCGCAGGTTCTGGGCGTGGGCGTGGCCCTGGCTGCCATAGCCGAGGATGGCGATCTTCTTGCCCGTGACCAGGTTCAGGTCGGCATCGGCGTCGTAGTAAACTTTCATTTCCGCTTCCTATTCAATCGTCATGCTGAACTTGTTTCAGCATCCATTGTGCAACAAATCCTGCCCTGGCCTTGGGGCACCATGGACCCTGAAACAAGTTCAGGGTGACGATGCAGGCAAGGGAAGTGGTAAACTCTAAAGCCCCTCGGCCCCGCGCATCATGCCGACCACGCCCGTCCGTCCGACCTCGACCAGTCCGAGTTCGCGCATCAGCGAAACGAAGCGGTCGATCTTGTCCGGGGCGCCGGTCAGCTCGAAGATGAAGCTGCTGGTGGTGGTATCGATTACCTTCGCGCGGAACACGTCGGCCAGCCGCAGCGCCTCGACCCTGGCATCGCCGGTCCCGGCCACCTTGACCAGCGCCAGCTCGCGTTCGACATGCGCGCCGCTTTCGGTCAGGTCGATCACCTTGTGGACCGGGACCAGCCGATCGAGCTGGGCGTGAATCTGGTCGATCACCGCGGGGGGGCCGTGGGTGACGATGGTGATCCGGCTGACCGCGTGGTTCTCGGTGATGTCGGCCACGGTCAGGCTGTCGATGTTATAGCCGCGCGCGGTGAACAGCCCGGCGATCTTGGCCAGGATCCCGGCCTCGTTGTCGACGGTGATGGTCAGAACGTGGCGTTCCGAGGCTTCGTGCTTGATCTTCATCATGTTACACCAGCGCCTTGGCTTCGTCGTCCATCGTGCCCGCGACGCGGTCGCCGTAGAGGATCATTTCGGTGTGCGCCGCGCCGCTGGGGATCATCGGATAGCAGTTGGCTTCCTTGGCCACCCGGCAATCGACAATCACCGGCCCGTCGTAGTCGATCATCGCCTGGATGCCCGCGTCGAGCTGGCTTTCGTCCTCGATCCGGATGCCTTTCCAGCCGTAGGCTTCGGCCAGTTTGACGAAGTCGGGCAGGCTGTCCGAGTACGAGTTCGAATAGCGGCTTTCGTAGGTCAGTTCCTGCCACTGGCGGACCATGCCCATCCATTCGTTGTTGAGCACGAAGACCTTGACCGGCAGGCGGAACTGGGTGGCGGTGCCCAGTTCTTGAATGTTCATCTGGATCGACGCGTCGCCGGCGATGTCGATCACCAGGCTGTCGGGATTGCCCAGTTGCGCGCCGATCGCGGCCGGCAGTCCATAGCCCATCGTGCCGAGCCCGCCCGAGGTCAGCCAGCGGTTGGGGCTGAAGAAGTGGAAGTACTGCGCCGCCCACATCTGGTGCTGGCCCACCTCGGTGGCGATGATCGGATCCTTGTCCCTGGTCAGCGCGAACAGCCGCTCCACCGCCAGCTGAGGCATGATCGCGGTCTTGTCGGCCGGATAGGCCAGACTGTCACGCGCGCGCCAGCCGTCGATCCGGGCCTTCCATTCGGTCAGGTCCTGCGCCTTGCGGGCGCCCCAGGCGTCTACCAGCTGTTCCAGCACCGCGGCGCAATCGCCCAGGATCGGCAGGTCGACCTGAACGGTCTTGTTGATCGAGGCGCGGTCGATATCGATGTGGATCTTGGTCGCATTGGGGGCAAAGGCATCGAGCCGTCCGGTCACCCGGTCATCAAACCGCGCGCCCACCGCAACGATCAGGTCGGCGCGGTTCATCGTCATGTTGGCTTCGAAGGTGCCGTGCATCCCCAGCATCCCCAGCCAGTCGGAATGATCGGCCGGGAAGGCGCCAAGCCCCATCAGCGTGGAGGTGACCGGCGCTCCGCACAGGGCCTGAAGGCGGCGAAGCGCATCGGTAGCCTGAGGGCCGGAATTGATCACCCCGCCGCCGGTGTAGAACACCGGGGCCTTGGCATTGGCCAGCAGTTCGATCGCCCTGGCAATCTCGCGCTCGCCGCCGGTGCTGGGCGGGTCATAACGCCGCGGACGCTGCGGCGCGCCGTCGGCCATCAGCGCAGAGGCGATCTGGACGTCCTTGGGAATGTCGATCACCACCGGGCCGGGGCGGCCGGTGGTTGCAATCTCGAACGCCTCGTTGATGATCGCGGCGAGATCGGCCGGATCCTTCACCAGGTAGTTGTGCTTGGTGCAGTGGCGGGTGATGCCGATGGTGTCGGCTTCCTGAAAGGCGTCGGACCCGATCAGCGCAGAGGGCACCTGACCGGTGATCACCACCAGAGGGATCGAATCCATGAAGGCATCGGCAATTCCGGTAACCGCATTGGTCGCGCCGGGGCCGGAAGTGACCAGCACCACGCCTGGCTTGCCAGTAGAGCGGGCATAGCCTTCGGCCGCGTGGGCCGCCCCGGCTTCGTGCCGGACCAGGATGTGACGGATCCGGGCATCGTCGAACAGCGCGTCATAGATCGGCAGCACCGCGCCGCCGGGATAGCCGAACACGAATTCGACCCCCTGCCGCGCCAGGCTTTCGACCAGGATGCTCGCGCCGCTGCGCTCCTCGCTCACCTCAGATACCCTTTCACTACCGAACTCGGCGCCCCTTAAAGGGCCGACCCGGCGCAGGCCAGCTGCGCCGGGTCTCCTCTCCAACTCGCACAAACGCCCCGAAAGGGGAATTGGTGGCCCCATTAGGAGACAGAAAATATCATGTCAAGCGCTAATTGCGCAATAATGATGCAAAAAGAACACTCGAATCGCAATCAACTGTTTCGGTGCGCGGCCAGTCGGGCGGCGATTGACGCCGGAACCAAGTGAACTGGCGCTTGGCATAGTTGCGGGTGGCTTGCGCGCCGCGCGTCCGGGCTTCGTCCAGCGTACATTCGCTGCGCAGGCAGGCGGCGACTTCGGGCACCCCGATCGCGCGCATCACCGGCAGCGCCGGATCGAGATCGCGGGCCAGCAGCGCCGTGACCTCGTTCAGCGCCCCGGCGTCCAGCATCGCAGCAAAGCGCCGGTCGCAGCGGTCGTAGAGCCATTCGCG
>JABFRE010000084.1 GCA_013141325.1 Novosphingobium sp. | reverse complement strand
GCACCCCCACAGTAACATCGCCGCGCGGCTTGGCGGCGAAGCTCGCGGCGCTGCGGGTGGCCTCCGGCAGGCGGCGCGGGGTTGGGTCGAAGTCGCGGGTGGTGGCGCGCTGCCAACCGGGACCGCGCCCGGTGCTGCGCGCCACATGGGCGAAGGGATCGCTTGCCTCTGACCACTGCGCCCGCCACAGCGAGGCGCCGCCCGACAGCGTGCTTTCCTGCTCGACATGCGCCTTAGGCAGATCGGCGATGAAACGGCTGGGGATCGAGCTGGTCCACTGGCCATAGATTCGCCGGTTGGCCGCGTGCAGGATCGTGCAGCGCCGCCGCGCGCGGGTGATCGCGACGTAGGCAAGGCGCCGCTCTTCCTCCAATGCTGAGAGCCCGCCTTCGTCGAGCGCGCGCTGGCTCGGGAACACGCCTTCTTCCCAGCCGACCAGAAACAGGTGATCGAATTCCAGCCCTTTGGCGGCGTGGATCGTCATGATAGTCAGCTTTTCGGCGGAATCGTTGGCGTCGTTATCCATCACCAGGCTGACATGTTCGAGGAATTCGCCCAGCGTCTCGTATTCCTCCATCGCTCGCGCCAGCTCGGCCAGGTTTTCGAGCCGCCCCGCGCTTTCCGCACTCTTTTCCGCCTGAAGCGCTGCGGTGTAGCCGCTTTCGTCCAGTACCGTGCGGGCGAGCTCCGCCGGGGTGGTCTGCTTGGCCAGATCGCGCCACCGTGCGACATCGCGCATGAAACCTAGCAGCGTGTTGCGGGCCCGGGCCGGCAATTCGTCGGTATCGGCGATTTCAACGGCGGCCAGGCTTAGCGGCACGCCGCGTGCGCGCGCATGGCGGTGGAGCTTTTCCAGCGTCTTGTCGCCCAGCCCGCGCTTGGGGCTGTTGTAGATCCGCTCGAACGCCAGATCGTCGCTCGGCTGGGCGATCAGTCGCAGATAGGCCAGGGCATCGCGCACTTCGGCACGCTCATAAAAGCGGAAACCGCCGACGATCTTGTAGGGCAGGCCGATCGCGATGAAGCGGTCTTCGAATTCGCGGGTCTGGAACTGCGCGCGGACCAGTATGGCCACGCTGGCGAGGGAAGCGCCCTCGCGCTCCAGCCGCTCGGCCTCTTCGCCGACCCGTCGGGCTTCCTCGGGCCCGTCCCAGACGCCGATGACCCGTACCTTGTCGCCGCCGTTGCGCTCCGTCCACAGCGTCTTGCCCAGCCGCTGGCTGTTGGCGTCGATCAGCCCCGATGCAGCCGCCAAAATGTCCGGGGTGGAGCGATAATTCTGCTCCAGCTTGATGACCTTGGCGCCCGGAAAATCCTTCTCGAACTTCAGAATATTGGCCACTTCCGCGCCGCGCCAGGAGTAGATCGACTGATCGTCGTCCCCCACCACACAGATGTTCTTGCGCTCCTGCGCCAGCAGCCGCAGCCACAGGTACTGCACCTGGTTGGTGTCCTGGTATTCGTCGACCAGGATATATTTGAAGCGCTGCTGGTACTGCGCCAGCACGTCACGGTGACCGCGCAGGATGTTCAGCATGTGCAGCAGCAGGTCGCCGAAATCGCAGGCGTTCAGCGCTTTCAGCCGGTCCTGATAGATCCGATAGAATTTCTGCCCCTGGCCGTTGGCGTAGCTCTCGTTCTCGCCCGCATCGAGATCGGCCGGGCCAAGCCCCTTGTTCTTCCAGCGGTCGATGCATTGGGCCAACAGCCGCGCGGGCCAGCGTTTTTCGTCCAGTCCCTCGGCCTGGATCAGTTGCTTGAGCACCCGCAGCTGGTCGTCGGTATCGATGATCGTATAGTTCGATTGCAGGCCCACCAGCTCGGCATGACGGCGCAGCAGCTTGGCGGCGATCGAATGGAAGGTGCCCAGCCACGGCATGCCTTCCACCGCCGGGCCGACCAGCTGCCCGACCCGTTCCTTCATTTCGCGGGCGGCCTTGTTGGTGAAGGTGACGCAGAGGATCTCGCTGGGCCAGGCGCGGCGGGTGCGGATGATGTGCGCCAGCCGCGCGGTCAGCGCCGCGGTCTTGCCGGTACCGGCCCCGGCCAGCATCAGCACGGGCCCTTCGGTGGCCAGTACGGCCTCACGCTGCGGAGCGTTCAACCCGTCAAGCAGCGGGTCGGGCAAGGATTCGGCACTGTCAGACACTGCGAACAACTAGGGAACGTTGTGACCCTGCGCAAGCGTCCAGTCGAATCGCTCAAGGCAAAAATCGATGCTGTCACACCATTCGTCGCCAACGAGCCAGGCTGCCGTTCGCCGCCCGGTTTCGCCAAATCCCAGACGGGTCAGCAGCGCGCAACTGGCAGCGTTGCGGGGATCCACGTCGGCAATGATCCGGTCCAGCCGGTGGACGGCAAAGGCCCGGTCAATCACCGCGACAAGCGCTTCGCGGGCAAGGCCCTGGCCCCATTGATCGGGTGACAGGATAAACCCGATTTCGGGGAAGCGGAACAGACCGGCTTTGCCGATGACATTGCCGCCGTACTCAACAATAAAATCTTCGCCTTGGTCGGGCGGAATTGCAATCATGCCATCGACCCAGGCCTGCGTTTGCGCCAAATCGCGATGCGGCGGTGTTGACCAGTACCGCATCGCATCGGGCCGACGGAAAATCGCATGGAGCGCTTCGGCATCGTCCGCTCGCGCCGGACGCAACCGGAGGCGGGGAGTCACCAGTTCGGTCAAACGCCGTCGCCCGTTTGGCGCAGCAGCGTCAGCCGCGCCTTGCCGACCTTGCGGTCGGCGACGGCCTCCAACCCTTTGATCGCGGGAACTTCATCGACCGCCGTTTCAAGACTGATCCATGTTGCCGGACCGATCCAGCCGAGCCGCTGGAGCTTGTCGAGCGCGACCTCGCCCGCACCCGAACGATAGGGCGGATCGAGCAGGATGAGGTCAAGCGGGGCCGGGGCCGGTCCCAGAGCCAGTACGGAGGCTGCCCGCACATCGCAGCCGGCCTCGGCCTGCAGCGCGGCCACATTGCTGCGCAGGGCGCGGATCGCGGGCGCATCCTGTTCCACGAAAATGCAGCGCGCCGCGCCGCGCGACAGCGCCTCCAGCCCCAGCGCGCCCGATCCGGCGAAAAGGTCGGCCACCGTCAAGCCTTCAAAGCTGCCGAGGCGGCTGACCAGCATTGAAAACAGCGTCTCGCGGGTCCGATCGGCGGTGGGGCGCGTGGTTTCACCCGGCGGAGCCTGTAACTTGCGCCCGCGCCACTGCCCGGCGATGATCCTCACGGCCGTTTGCCGCGCCGGGGCGGTCCACCCGTGGGGCGCGAAGGCGCGGCCGCCGTGCGCGGGCCCGTTGGCTTGGTGCGCTTGATCCGGGCGCGAGCCTGATCGGGCGCGCTGCGCGGGGCGGCGGGACGATCCTTGCCCAGCAAGCCGGCGGCGAACCGCTCGACATCGGCCGTGCGGATTTCCACCGCCGCGCCGCGCGGCAGATCGAGCAACTGGAACGGGCCATAGG
>JABFRE010000251.1 GCA_013141325.1 Novosphingobium sp. | reverse complement strand
CAGCAGCGGCTTGCGCTTGGGCGGGGCAAAAGCGCAGCGCCGGGCGACCACCAGAGTGTTGGCCAGCGCCTCGGGCAAGTCGGCGAACAGTTCGGCCATCATCGGGCCGGACTTGACCCAGGCCTGGGGGCTGGAACGCGGACGTTCGGCGGCGTCGATATGAGTCGAATTGGCAATGCACAGCAGCGCATCGTGCGCGCCGAAGAAATCGGGGTTGCCGTAGTTGGCCGGATTGGTCGCCACCAGCGGCAGATTGCGCGCATAGGCCAGATCGATCAGCGCCTCCTCGCTGGCCTCTTCAACCGGATCGCCGCGCCGCGCGATCTCGACATAGAGGCGGCCGGGGAACAGCTCCTCCAGCCGCTCGCAATAGGCCTTTGCAGACTCGCCCCGCCCTTCGGCCAGCAGCCGCGCCAGCGCGCCCTCGCCAGCGCCGGTCAGGCAGATCAAGCCGCCGCAGTGCCCGGTCAGATCGTCCAACGTGACGTGCGGGTCGAGTTCCAGCGGCCGGTCCAGATGGGCGCGGCTGACCAGATGACACAGGCCCTGCCAGCCGGTGTCGTTCTGGACCAGCAGGGTCAGCCAATCGATCGGCCCGCCGGGCTCGCGCTGAACTGCCAGCACTGTGCCGACCAGCGGCTGAATCCCGGCATCGCGGCAGGCCGCAACGAAGGCCATCGCCCCGTAAAGGCCGTTGCGATCAGTCATCGCAATCGCCGGGAAGGCCCGTTCCTTGGCCAGCTTGGCGATCGCCTTGGGATCGATCGCCCCCTCGAGCATCGTATAGCTCGAATAGACACGCAGGGGAACGAAGGGTTCGAAGGCCATGGCCCACGCTATCGCCGCCCTGCCCCGGCAAGCAAGGGCACGGGCCGACCTGTTTGGGGAAAAGCCGCCTGCAACCTTGCATTCGCCGTCAGATGTGGTCTGATGCGGTCAAACGATATCGGGTCGGTTGCACCAACAGCCAATTGGGGAAGCGAAAATGAACGATATCCTGGGTGGCCCTGCGGGGGCCGGTTCGCTGATCGAGCGGGCCAAGGCGATCATCCTGAAGCCGGCCGACACCTGGCCGGTGATCGCAGCGGAGCAGACCTCTTCGGGCGAGATCTTTACCCGTTATGCGGTGCCACTGGCGGCAATCGGCCCGGTGGCCAGCTTCATTGGCGGACAGGTGTTCGGGATCAGTGCCTTCATCGCCACCTACCGGCCCAGTTTGATGACCGGGCTGACCATGGCCGTCACCAGCTTCATCATGGGCCTGATCAGTCTGGTAGTGGTGGCGCTGATCGCCGATTTCCTGGCCCCCAAGTTCGACGGCCAGTCAAACCGCACCAACGCCTTCAAGCTGGTCGCCTATTCAATGACCCCAGCCTGGGTGGCGGGTATCCTGGGAATATTCCCGGCGCTGGCGGTCCTGGGGATCATCGCCGGACTCTATTCGATCTACCTGTTGTATCTGGGCGCGACGCCGCTGATGAAGGTTCCGCAGGACAAAGGCGTTGCCTATACGGCCGTGACCATCGTTTGCGCGATCATCGCCAGCTTCGTTGCTACGACCGTGGCAGCATCGGTAACCGGGCTGCTGGGCGGCGGGATCGCTGCCTCCACCATCGCCGCGAACGGCGGCGATTCGGTTGAACTCAACATCCCCGGTGTGGGCAAGATCGACACTGGCAAGATCGAACAGGCCGCCAAGCAGATCGAAGCCGGCAGCCAGGCAAAGCCGATCGCCGGTTCGGCGCTACAGGGCCTGCTGCCTGCGTCGCTGGGTGCCTATCAACGCACCGCGGTTGAATCCGCCGGCGTCGGCGCGGTGGGCAGCAACGCCGAGGGCACCTATACCGCCGGTGACAAGACCATCCACCTGACCGTTACCGACATGGCCGCGCTGGGCGGAATCGCCGGAATGGCCGGGGCGATGGGGGTGGAACAGAACCGCGAGGACGCGAACGGCTATGAACGGACCACCACGGTGAACGGGCAGATCCGGGTCGAAAAGTGGAACCCATCCGAAGGCCGCGGCAAGTTCGGCACGATGGTCGGCGGGCGCTTCATGATCGAGGCCAGCGGCGAGGCCGGCAGCATCGACGAGCTGAAGGCGGCGGTCAACGCGATCGACGCCGGGCAGCTCGCCGCGCTTGCGAAGTAAGGCCCCGCGCCCGCTTCACAGCAGCTTTTCGATGTCCTTTTCCAGCCCGACCGGCTTGTCGGTCGGGGCATAGCGCTTTACCACGTGGCCGCTACGGTCGATCAGGAACTTGGTGAAGTTCCACTTGATCGAGCGCAGGCCGAGCAGCCCCGGCGCCTCCTGCTTGAGCCAGTCATAGAGCGGGGCCGCGCCGGGACCGTTGACTTCCACCTTGCCCATCAGTGGAAAGCTGAGCCCGAAATTGACCTTGCAGAATTCGGCGATTTCGTCAGCGCTGCCCGGCTCCTGACCGCCGAACTGGTTGCAGGGAAAGGCGATCACCTCAAACCCGCGGTCCTTGTACTTGCGCCACAGCGCTTCCAGCCCGTCGTACTGCGGGGTAAAGCCGCACTTGCTGGCGGTGTTGACCACCAGCACCACCTTGCCCAGTTTGTCGGCCAGGCTGACTTGATCGCCATTGGGCAGTGTGGCGGTGAAATCCGCGATGGTCTTCATGGTCGCTCTCCCCAGCATTGTCTGGGTGCACCCTACCCCGGCACGGCTGGGCGTCAACCGGCAGGCTTGGCGCGGCGATAGACGAAATCAAAGCTGGTTGACCAGCTCAGCCCGTGATCGGCGGACACTTCGCCTTGCTGACGCACGCTGCCATCGCCCTGCGGGGTGTAGGTCATCCGAATGACCCCGTCCTTGCCCGGCCCGTTCACGCCGCGCCAGAATCCGATGAGCACCATCGCTCCGGTCGATGTCACCCCGCCGTCGAATTCCACCCGGCCGCCGCTCCCGTCGAGCCAGTACTGGTGCCAGCGGCCCGTTATCGGATCGGGAGCATTGAGACTGCCGCCGCCGGTGCCCTTGATCGGCATCCAGTTTTCGCGGATCGCGCAGCCGCCATAGAGCTTCTCGATCTTGCTGTGAGCGATCAGCGGGGCCTTGGCGGGGTCAGCGATGTTGGGGTAGACATCCCAATCACCCACCCAGAACTCGAATTCGCGATAGACCGCACTCGAGCACGGCGCAGGCGGCAGGGGTGGCGTAGCCACTGCAGCGGCGCCGGTCTGGACGGCCAGCGCCAGCAAGAGTGAATAGGGCATCCAGGCTTCTCCCGATCCGAAGCACCACGTTCAGCAAAGGCAATACCAAGGCCAGTCCACCTCGACCAGCGGTCAGACAGCTTCGACGGGCGCTATTCCAGCACGCCGTCGTGGAGCCGCACCACCCGATCCACCGCAGCGGCCAGCCGCTCGTTGTGGGTGGCGATCAGCGCCGCGCTGCCTGTGCCCCGTACCAGTTCGACAAACTGTACCAGCACCTTGTCCGCAGTGTGCTCATCAAGATTGCCGGTCGGCTCGTCGGCCAGCACCAGCGCGGGACGGTTGGCCAGTGCTCGGGCCACCGCAACGCGCTGCTGCTCGCCGCCGGAAAGCTGGCTGGGCCGGTGATCCAGCCGCGCCCCCAGACCCAGCGCGTCGAGCAGCGCACGGGCGCGATCCTCGGCCTCGTCCTGCCGCTTGCCTGCCACCAGTTGCGGCAGGACCACGTTTTCGATCGCGGAAAAGTCCGGCAGCAGGTGGTGGAACTGATAGACGAACCCGATCCGGTCGCGCCGCATGGTGGTCCGCTCGTCGCCGGACAGCGCCGAAGCATCGATGCCGCAAATCGCGATCCGTCCGCCGAACCCGCCTTCGAGCAGGCCGACTGCCTGCAGCAGCGTCGACTTGCCCGATCCCGATGGGCCGAGCAGCGCCACGATCTCACCCGGCGCAACCGAGAGGTTGACCCCGCGCAGCACATCGATCCGCACCCCGCCCTGCTCGAAGCTGCGGGTCAGGGCGTCAAGCTGGACCACCGGGTCACTCATAGCGCAGCACCTGTACCGGATCGGTGCTGGCCGCCTTCAGCGCCGGGTACAGCGTGGCAAGGAAACTGAACAGCAGCGCCATCAGGCAGATCACCGTGATTTCCACCGGATCGCTGCGGCTGGGCAGCTCGGTCAGGAAGCGGATCGAGGGATCCCACAGGTTCTGCCCGGTCACGAACTCGATCCCGCGCAGCACCGACTGGCGGAAGAACAGGAAGACGAACCCCAGGACAAGTCCCGCGGCGGTTCCCAGCGCGCCGATCACAAAGCCGATCGTCACGAACACCTTCAGCAGCGAGCGCCGCGTCGCGCCCATTGTGCGCAGGATCGCGATGTCGCGGGTCTTGGCGCGCACCAGCATGATCAGCGAGGAGAGGATGTTGAACACCGCGACCAGCACTATGATCGACAGCACCACGAACATCGCCACCCGTTCAACTACCAGTGCTTCGAACAGGCTGGCGTTCATCGTTTTCCAATCGATCAGCGTCGCCTGCCCGGACAGCTTCTGCGCCACCGGGGCCATAATCGCGCCCACCCGATCCGGGTCGGTAACCTGTACTTCAATCATCCCAGCGCTGTCGCCCCACAACAGCAGCGACTGGGCGTCCTTGATCGGCATGACCACAAACCGCTCGTCGAAATCAAACACCCCGATCTCGAAAATCGCCGCCACCCGGTACGAGATCGAGCGCGGCACCGTGCCGAAGGGAGTGCTCTGCCCCTGTGGATTGATGATCGTGATGCTCTCGCCAACCCGCACGCCAAGGTTGGAGGCAAGCTGCGAGCCAATCGCGACATTGCCGCTTTCCGGCTGGAGATCCGCCAGCGACCCCATCTTCACCTTGGGGCCGATCCGGTTGATGTCCTCCTGGATGTTGCCGCGCGCGAAGATCAGGTCGACCCGGCCATTGTAGCTCGCCATCAGCGGCTGTTCGATGAGCGGCGACGCGCGCGTGACACCGGGGGTGGACTTGACCACGTCGAGCACTTCGCGCCAGTTATCCATCCGCCCGCCATAGGACTGGACGACGGCATGGCCGTTGAGCCCGACAATCTTGTCGAACAGCTCGGCGCGAAAGCCATTCATCACGCTCATCACGATGACCAGCGCCGCGACGCCCAGCATCACGGCGATCAGGCTGATCCCGGCGACCAGCGCAATAAACGCCTCGCCCCGCCCGGGCAGCATGTAGCGTTTGGCGATGGTCCATTCGAAGGGGGAGAGGATCAAGGAGTGCTCGCTTGGTCAGGCAGGTGGGCTTGGCGACGATGTAGGGCCGCCTCCGGGGGCTGGCAAGCGGCTTGGCGTGGCAGCTAAAGCCCCTTGCGGCCAAATCCGCCGGCGGCCGGGCGGCCGGCCAGGACCGGCCCGCCCAGCGGCCGCCCGTTGAGCCGCGGTGCTGGCGCCGCCTGCGCCGGAGCGGGTCCTGCGGTCGCTTCGGCCTGCTGCTTCTTGGCAAGATAGCGGGCCAGCGCGGTATCGGGATCGAAATCGCCGCTATCGTCGGCTTGGGCCGGGGTCAGGGCATAGGCGGGCGCCGCAACGGGCTCGGCCGCACTGTCGCGATAGGGCCGGGCGGCCTCGACGATGCCGCCGCGGGCCAGGGCCAGGTCGGCCACCAGTTCACGGAATTGCTGCTCGGTCAGGTCCAGAAAGGTCCGCGCCAGGTTGTATTTGCGGGCGCTGAACACGCCATCGCCGACCTTGATGGTGAGTGATTCCGACTGACCGGTCTTGATCAGTCCGAAGAACGCGCGCGAGGTGACCACGGTGGTCCCCACCCAGCTGACTTCGGACCAGCGGAACTTGCGGTGGCGCCACAGCGTGGTCACTTCCAGCCAACGCTCGTCCCAGCTCAGCGCGTTGCGGTCGCCCATCAGTGCCTTGACCATGCCGAACAGCAGGACAGGGCACAAGGCCAGCAACAGCAGGGCGGCGCCATAGACCTTGCCGTGACCGTCGAGGCAGATCACCCCCAAAGCAATGCCGATCATCGCGGCAATGGCCCCTGCCAGCAGCTTGCCGGAACTGTAGTGCACCGTGCGCATGTCCACCCCCTGCATGCCATGGAACGCGATCGGCGAAGCATAGCGTGCAGCCGATAAGAAACGCTTAAGCCCGCCCAAAACGAAGAAGGGCTACAGCCAGGGGCATCGGCTGTAGCCCTTCGCGCGACCCGGAGCGTTCCGCTCCTTCGGGCGTTCGTGTCAGTTGCGTTCGGGCCGGGTGGTCTGCGGCCCGCTGGGAGGCAGGATCGGCACCTCAACCTTGGGCTGATCGCCTTTCAGCGTGCCGAGGAACGCCACGATCTTGGTTACTTCGTCGTTGGAGAGCTGCTGGCCCAGCTGGGCCTTGCCCATCACCCGCACCGCTTCGGACAGATCCCACACCGATCCGGTGTGGAAGTAGGGCGCGGTCAGCGTGACGTTGCGCAGTGTTGGCACCTTGAACGAATAGGCGTCGGTCACATCATGGGTCACGCCTTCGCGGCCCTTGTCGCCTGCGGGCAGGTATTTGGCACCGGGTGCCTCGACCACGCCAAACTTCGCGTACATCCCGCCGCCGATATTCATTCCGTTGTGACAAGCGGCACACCCCTTGTCGACGAACAGCTTTAGCCCGGCCTTCTGGTCGGCGTTCAGGGCATCGGCCTTGCCGGCCAGATACTGGTCAAACGGGGCGTTGGGAGTGATCAGGGTGGATTCGAAAGCGGCGATCGCGGTTTGCGCGTTGCCCAGCGAAACCGGATCCTTGTCGGTGGGGAAGGCTTTAGCAAAGGCGTCCGCGTAGCCCGGAATCGACTTGAGCTGTTCGGCAACATGTTCCTTCGGCGAATTCATTTCGATCGGGTTGACCATCGGTCCCCCGGCCTGTTCGAACAGGTCCTTGGCGCGGCCATCCCAGAATTGCGCGGTGTTGAACACGGCGTTGAGCACGGTTGGCGCGTTGCGACCGCCCTGCTGCCATTTATGACCGATCGAGAACGATGCGTCGTCGCCGCCACCCAGACCGATATTGTGGCATGACGCGCAGCTCAGCGCGTGGCTGCCCGACAGGCGCGGATCGTGATAGAGCATGGCCCCCAGCTTGATCTGGTCCTCAGTGGCCGTGTTGCCGGGGATGTCCTTGTAACTGGCGGGAAGCGCCTTGAACTGGTCGCGCGCGACCTTCATCAGGTCTTCGCTTGCCGGTGCGGTAGTCGACCCGCCCTCGCCCGGCTTGCCGCAGGCCGCAAGCATCAGCGCGAGCGCCGCTACTGTAAGCACATTGCGTCCGGACATCGATCATCTCCTGCTGCGAATGGCGGCAGGCTAGCGCGGGTGACTGACCGCTACCTGACGGGCGGTGCGGACGGAAAGGTCATCGTCAGGCGCGCCTGTGCTTTTGTGCTGGTCAAGGTGCCGCCGTGAGCGGTGACGATCTTGCGGACGATCGCCAGTCCCAGCCCGGCACCATCGCTGCTGGCCTTGTCGGCGCGGACGTGACGGTCGCTGAGCCGATCCAGCTCGGCAGGGGTCAGGCCCGAACCGCCATCGCACACTGCCAGCACCGGTCCCGGCCCTGCCACAACCGTGACTGCAGCGCCCGCCGGGGTAACCCGCAGCGCGTTCTCGACCAGATTGCGCAAGGCCGCCGCCAGCGCTTCGGCCTGGCCCACCACAGGTTCGCTGCCGAGGTCGTCGAGTTCAAGCAAGCGCCCGGTGGCCACGGCCTGAGGCGCCATCTGCGCCACCACTTCGGTCGCGACGCCGTGCAGATCGACCTGCCGGTCGAAGCCAAGCCTGTGGTCCTGGGTATCCAGCTGGGCGATCAGCATCAGCTGGTTCACCAGTTTCTGCATCCGCCGCACCTGATCCTGCAGTGCGCAGGCATCGACACCCTTGAGCTGCTCCAGTTCGAGCCCGATCACCGTCAAGGGTGTACGCAGTTCGTGCGCCACATCGGCGGCGAAGGCGGCGTTGCGGTCGGCCAGGTCTTCCAGCCGGCCTAACAGGCTATTCACGCCTTCGGCCAGCGGCGCGATCTCGGCCGGAAAGTCACGGCTATCGACCCGCACCCCGGGTGCCGCCTGCCCGGAGAGCGCCACCGCCTGTGCCGCGCGGTGGATCGGCCGCAGCGCCGCGCGCACCGACAGGAACGCGGCAAAGCCCATCGGGATCGCGATGACCAGGGCCGGCAGCAACGCATGGGCCGAAACTTCGTGCACCGCCCGGCTCAGCGCTTGCGGGTCCCGCAGGGCGGTGAAGGTGATGTGATAGTCGAGCACGATCGCGCCCAGCAGCACGATCACCCCCACTCCGCCCACGATCAGCAGGCTGCGGCCAAGGGTTGCGGCAATCGATCGCTGCGGACCGCCCATCGGTCAATCTTCCTTCAGCAGATAGCCGACGCCGCGGATGGTATGCAGCCGCTCGCCCGCCCCCGCCTCTTCCAGCTTGCGGCGCAGGCGCGAAACTATGGCTTCGATCGCGTTGGGGGTGACCGGCTCGTCGAAGGCGTAAAGCCCCTCCTCGATCTGGCCGCGCCTTACCACCTCGCCCGCGCGGCGCATCAGCAGCTCGAACAACCCCAGTTCGCGCCGCGCCAGATCGAGCCGCTGGCCCAGCGCACTGGCCGCCTGCGCCGCCGGGTCAAAGGTCAGCCCGCCAAGTTCGATGACGGCTTCGGCGCGGTTGCCAGGGCGGCGAAGGATCGCACGGACCCGCGCGGCCAGTTCGTCCATCGCGAAGGGCTTGGGAAGGTAATCGTCGGCGCCGGCATCGAGCCCGGTGATACGATCAGCCAGGCCGTCGCGCGCCGTCAGCACGATCACCGGAGGCAGACCGCGCTGCGGGCGGGAGCGCAACCAGTCGAGGCCGTCGCCATCGGGCAGTCCGACATCGAGCAGGATCAGGTCGAAAGCGGCCGAGGCCAGGGCATCGTCAGCTTCTACCAGCCGACGCGCAACATCGCAGGCAAAGCCGCGCTCACGCAGGCCCTGCGCGATCAGGTCTCCCATCCTGGGGTTGTCTTCGACGACGAGTATCCGCATGGCGCCTTCGTGGCCTAGCAATGCCGCCAGCGCTAGTGCCTGCCGCTGACCACAGCCTGACACGCTGAAGCGGCAAGTTCCGGGGGGAGCACGCGCAGTCCCCTTGCTTTCACGCGCCGGACGCGCCACATGCCCGCCCCACAGGGTACACTCCGGGCCAGGCGATTCCCATGATCAGCACCGAACGCGTTGGAGATCAGACTCCGTGGGATATCGGCGACGATACCCTGCATGAGGAATGCGGCATTTTCGGCGTGATCCGCGCCACCGATGCCGCGGCGATGACCGCGCTCGGCCTCCATGCCCTGCAGCACCGCGGCCAGGAAGCCTGCGGGATCGTCAGCTGGGACGGCAAGGACTTCTTCGCGCGGCGCGGTATCGGCCACGTGGCCCAGGTGTTCTCCGATGCTACGATCCTGGGTGAGCTGCCCGGCTCGATGGCCTCGGGTCATGTCCGCTATTCGACGACCGGCGGATCCGGGCTGCGCAACGTCCAGCCGCTCCACGCCGATCTTGCGCGCGGCGGGTTCTCGATCGCGCACAACGGCAATATTTCCAACGCCATGCGCCTCAAGCAGGAGCTGGTGAACAAGGGTGCGATTTTCCAGTCCACGTCAGACACCGAAGTCATCATCCACCTGATCGCGACCAGCCGCTATCCGACCCTGATGGACCGCTTCGTCGATGCGCTGCGGATGGTCGAAGGTGCCTATTCGCTGATCTGCATGACGCCCAAGCGGATGATTGCCTGCCGCGATCCGCTGGGAATCCGGCCGCTGGTTATGGGCCGGATCGGCGATGCCGCGATCTTCGCAAGCGAATCGGTCGCACTCGACGTGGTCGGGGCGGAATTCGTCCGCGAGGTGGAACCCGGCGAGATTGTCGAAGTGCGGATGGATGGCCGGATCACCAGCCACCGCCCGTTCGGCAATCATCAGCCCCGCCCCTGCATTTTTGAGCACGTCTATTTCAGCCGCCCCGATTCGGTGCTGGGCGGACACTCCGTCTATGAGGTGCGTCGCCAGATCGGCGCCGAGCTGGCTATCGAAGCCCCGGTCGAGGCCGATCTGGTGGTGCCGGTGCCGGACAGCGGCGTACCCGCAGCTATCGGCTATGCCCAGCAGTCGGGTATTCCGTTCGGCCTGGGGATCATCCGGTCGCACTACGTCGGGCGGACCTTCATCCAGCCGTCAGACGGCGCGCGCCATGCCGACGTCAAACGCAAGCACAACGCCAACCGCGCGCTGGTTGCCGGCAAACGGATCGTGCTGATCGACGATTCGATCGTTCGCGGCACGACCTCGATGAAGATCGTGCAAATGATGCGCGACGCCGGGGCGAAGGAGGTTCACTTCCGCGTTGCCAGCCCACCCACCAACAACAGCTGTTACTACGGGGTCGACACCCCCGAACGCCACAAGCTGCTGGCGGCGCGGATGTCGGTTCCGGAAATGGCCGAATTCATCCAGGCGGACAGTCTGGCCTTCGTCTCGATCGACGGACTCTACCGCGCCGTGGGCGAATCCGGGCGCAACGCCAAGTGTCCGCAGCACTGCGATGCCTGCTTCACCGGGGAATACCCGACCCGGCTGACTGATCTGACCGAGCGCGAGGCCGATGCCGATCAACTGCCGCTGCCGGTCGGTCAGCTGGCATGAGCCGGTTTGAAGGACAGATCGCGCTGGTCACCGGGGCCAGCCGCGGGATCGGCGCGGCGGTGGCCAAGGCGCTGGCGGCCGAGGGCGCGCACGTGGTGCTGACAGCGCGGGACACCAAAAAGCTCGAAGCCGTCGAACAGCGGATCTTCGATGCCGGCGGCGCCGCGACGATCGCTCCGCTCGATCTGACCGATGCAGATTCGATCGCGCGGCTGGCCAATGCGCTGGCAGGGCGCTGGCCGGCGCTGGACATACTGGTCCACGCTGCCGCGATCCTGCCCGAGTTGACCAGTGTGACGGGAATCGATCAGGCCGCGCTGACCAAGGCGCTGACCACCAACCTGCTCGCTACCCAGATGCTGCTGGCGCGGTTCGATCCTCTGCTGCGCAAGAGCACCCACGCCCGCCTGGTTTACCTTACCACCAGCGTCGCCACCCAGCCCCGCGCCTATTGGGGCGCCTATGCAGCCAGCAAGGCTGCGGCCGAGGTGCTGGTCGATTGCTACGCACAGGAAGTCCGCAATATCAGCGCGATACGCGTCGCGATTGTCGATCCCGGCGCGACCCGGACCGAAATGCGGGCGCGCGCCTATCCCGGAGAGGATCCGGCGACCGTCAAGCTTCCCGAAGCCGTCGCCGCGCGTATCCTTGGGATACTTGGTGAACAATTTGCCAGCCCGCACCGCGAACGGGTTAACCATTCCTCATAACAGGCGGGCAACCGCGTTGCGCCATTATTCGCCGGTCCTGTCGGAATGGGCCCGACACGGTGTGGAATCATAGAGGGGCGCAACCATGAGCGACTACGTGTTGGCTGAAACCAAGGATGCCTATTTCACCGCTGCGCAGGAGGACCGCTCGGCCCCGCGTACACGGATTGCCATTCCCGCCACCTTGCGGGTTTCGGGTGCACGCGGCTTTCAGACAGTGGTCCATGACCTTTCGCTGAGCGGCTTCTGCGGCGCTGCGGTCAACCGCCTTCAGCCTGGCACGGTCTGCTGGCTGACCCTTCCTGGTCTTGAAGCGCTGCAATCGGAAGTGATCTGGTGGGACAACAGTCTGGCCGGCTGCGCCTTCGATCATCTGCTCAGCCCGATCGTGCACGACAATATTCTGACCCGCTGGCGCGGCAACAGCCATAACTTCCGCCCGGTCTGCTGAACCAGCTTGAGCTCCTGCCCGGACACCGCCCGCGCTTGTGTCCCTTCACCCTAGCCCAAGCCAGGCATCAGCCCGCGCCGGGCGGGGGCTCACCCATCGGACTATCGTTCAGGCGGCCTTGACCAGCGTGACCTGCGCGACATCGATCAACCCGCCGCGAAAACCGCCTTCGCAGTACATCAGATAGAACCGCCAGAGCCGGGCAAACCGATCGTCAAATCCGGCGGGAAGGCGCTGTTCGGCCACCGCGGAATCGAAATTCGCACGCCACAGCCGCAGCGTTTCGGCATAGTCGAGCGCGAAACTGGCGGGATCGCGCCATTCCAGCTGCCGTTTGGCAGCCAGTCGCCGAAACTCTGTTTCGCTCACCAGCATTCCGCCCGGGAAGACGTAGGTCTGGATGAAATCGGCACCTTTGGCATAGGCCGGAAACACATCGTCGCGGATGGCGATGTACTGGATCGCCGCGCGCCCTCCCGGAACCAGGTTGCGCTCCAGACAATCGAAGAACGCGCCCCAGTACTCCTGCCCCACCGCCTCGACCATTTCGACGCTGGCGATCGCGTCGAACTGACCATGGGTGTCGCGGTAGTCCTGTTTGCGGAAGTCGATCGCGGCCCCGTGCCGTTGCCGGGCCCAAGACAGTTGCTCGTCTGACAGGCTGATTGCGGAAACCGCCATGCCGCGGTCACGCAGGTGCGCCGAAAGCGCGCCCCAGCCGCAGCCGATTTCGAGCGCGGTCTTTGCCCCGGCAAGCCGCTGCGCAATCGAATCCAGCTTGGTCTGCTGCGCCTGCTCGAGGCCGGCTCCGCTGCGGTCGAAACGCGCGCTGGAATAGATCATCGCCGGATCGAGCCACTGGCGGTAGAAATCGTTGCCCAGATCATAGTGGGCATGGATATTGCGGGCCGCTCCGCGGCGGGTGTTGCGGTGCAGACGGTGCAGGATCCGGCCCAGCCAGCGCCACGGCCCTCTGGCGCGGGCGGCATTGCCCAGACTGGTAGCATTGGCGCAGAACAGCGCGAACAGCGCCACCGGATCGGGGCTGTCCCACTCCCCGGCCTCCCAACCTTGATAACAGCCAACCGAACCGGCCGTAGCCAGCCGCAGCAGCGCTCGCCAATCGCGGACATCGGCCTCGGCCTCGAACCCAGGTGCGCGGCCGCCGAGCAGCCGCTGCGTTCCGTCGGGCAGGTGCACCCGCACCGATCCCGATTCAAGTCCGGCACTGACCCGGTCAAGCAGGCGACTGAATCCACCTGCCCAGATCCGTCCAAACCAAAGCGGTGCAGCGGCCAGCGGACGCCCGCCGACCACAAGCTGTTCGCCCCTTCGTGCCGCCTGTGTCGCCATGGCCGGGCTTATGAACCCGGCTGCCCGGCGGGGCAATGCACAAGTCGTGCGGGGACAGCGGGTTATCCGCCTAATTCGGGCCGACGATCGATTCGAACACCAGTGGGCTGAGCGGACGGATGAATTCGCAACCGAACTCGAAATCGGTGAACCAGGCCACTTGCGCCTCAAGCGCTTCGATCATCGGCAGCTTAAGCCAGAACCGATCACCCTTCTGGACCAGGAACACTCCGGAAATCTTGGCCCCCAACGGCGAAATGTCGCGCACCTGCACGGCTGCACGCCGGTTTCCAGTGCGGAACTGAACTGTGCCATCGAACGGAAGGCGGTCATACCTGCGCCCTTCGAAATCCGGATTTGCCGCTTCGCCGGCCATGCTTCGCCCCCTGTGATGCGGTTCAATTCGACGCAAAATTGCCACACCTTGATGAAGCCTGCGTTAACGACGTTTCTATTGCAACAGATTGATAAATAAAAGGGGCGCGCTGACCTTCAGCGCGCCCCAATTGCTTCGACAGTTTCAAATCAGGTTCAGAACTTGACTTCGGCCTGGAGCGTAAAGGCCCGCCCGCGCGGATCGGCGACACGCGGTTCCCACGAGCTGCCGCCACCCGTGTTGTCGTCATAGCTGATCGCAAACGGGGGATCGGTGTCGAGCACGTTCTTGATGCCTGCAGTCAGCTTGAAACCCTTGATCCCGGTGTAGGAGGCCGAGAGGTTGAAGATCGAATAGGGCTTGGTGTCATAGACAACGTCCGACCGTACCGCGACGCCGGCGGTCACGCCGGGCAGCACGCGGTTCTTGTAGCCGCTGCGGTAGATGTTGCTGAGCGACAGCGACCAGTCTTCCGTCGAATAGGTGATGAAGGCGCTGTGCTTCCAACGGATCCCCAGATCGCCGCTGAGCGAGAAGACGCCCAGCTTGTTTTCATAGGCCACGCCGCTCACCACGCGGTCCTTCTTGCGCAGCAGATAGGTGCCATCGAGGCCGAAGGCGATCTTCCCGCCCAGCGCCTCGGTTCCCGCCCGCGCCGAAATTTCCAGGCCCTGGGTCTGCGATTCGCCGGCGTTGGCCCAGCTCTGGTCGAAGGCAGTGATGACGCCGGAACCGTTGCGGATGAACCGGTCGGTCAGCGACGTGTAGTACCGCATCAGTTCGTTCAGCGAGAAGATTTGCAGCGTGTTCTTGCGATTGACCATCCACCAGTCGACCGACAAACTGACGTTGCGGTTCGGCTGGAACACCACCCCGACGCTCGCCTGCCGTGCGGTTTCAGGTTGAAGATCGGGGTTGCCGCCCGAGATCTGGAAGGCGCCTGCGACACGCGCGCACGGACCGGTCGTGGTCGGCACCAGCGACGGGCACGTCGCCGGATCGACCAGAGCCGAACCGGTGTACGCCGTTGCCGTGCGGTTGTTGTAGAGCATGTTGAAGCTCGGTGCGCGGAACGAGGTGTTGTACGATCCGCGGAACATCAGCCAGTCCGCCGGGCGGAATTTGGCGGTGAACTTCGGATTGAAGGTCGATCCGATCTGCGAATAATCGTCGATCCGCCCCGCTGCCGACAGTTCCAGCATCGAATGGATCGGCAGCAACAGCTCGGCATAGGCCGACTTGATCTCGCGGTGGACGGCCGCAACGTTGTTGCCGTTGTCGGTCGGCGCGGCATAGACGGTCGTCAGATTGCCGTTGAACGAATATTCCTCGCGCCGGAAATCGACGCCCATCGCCAGCTGCGCATCGCCAGCCGGAAGGGCGAACAGCGCTCCCGACGTCGAAGCATCGACCTGCATCACTTCATAGCGCCCCCGGTAAATCTGCTCACCGCGCGCCGACGCGCCTTCAAGCAGGGCGAGCGCCGCCGCAGACTGGGTCTGGCCGGGCAGCAGGAACGGATTGATCACCCCGGTGTTGAGCGCGGCCATCAGCTTGGTGGTGTAGTAGAACCCGCCGCCGACCACCGAGCGCGAGCGGCTCTGCGCGAAACTGAAGCCGGTCCGATAGTCCCAGCCTGCAAACAGCGGACCTTCCGCCGAAACGCCCATCCGCAGCGTGTTGGTCTTGCTTTCCACTTCGCGCGGGCCGCATTCCATGCAGCGCCAGCGGTAGGCCAGCGGCGTCCCGCGCGCACCCAGCGTCGGGAAGACCGCCAGCAGGCGGTCATAGACCATGTCATAGACGGTTTCGTTGACGCCCACGATCCGGCGGAACGTATAGTTCTGCGTAGTGGTATTGGGGGTCAGCTGGATTTCCGAATAGACCTTGTGCGCTTCGGCATCGGATCCGGTGATTTCCATCGCGAATTCGTGGCTGCCCAGCTGCGCGGTGGCGCGGCCATAATAGGTCAGCGTGTTCTGCTGCTGCTGCAGATAGGCACTACGCGCCGAATCGAAGGCGCAGGCGTAGCGATAGTTCGGAATGTTCCAGGCCTGCCAGTCATAGGCGTCCTGGCCTTCGGTCACGTTGCAGCCTTCGCGGCCGGGCAGGTTGAGCACGTTGATTGCATCGACCCGCTGGGTGGTCGAGCCCGGCATGAACGGAGCGGTGCCCGCCGAAGGGATGATCGTGCCGGCCAGCGGGACAATCGTGCCGAACGGCGACCCGCGCGTTTCAGGAGCCAGGGCGCGGTCATACTGGAACAGATCGACAAAACTGCGCTGGTCGCCGCGCAGCGGCTTGGTCCAGTTGTAGGCCACGGCCGCCATGACGTTGAAGTTCTGCGTCGAAAGATCGCCGTAACCGGCGGTTGCCGAGGCACGATAGATATTGCCGCCGCCGTGCTCGGTCATGTCGGCAAAGCCTTGCAGGCCGATGCCCTGGTAGTTCTTCTTGGTGATGTAGTTGATCACCCCGCCGACCGCATCGGTGCCATAGATCGCCGAAGCGCCGTCCTTCAGCACCTCGATCCGGTCAAGCGCGGCAAACGGGATCTGGTTGACGTCTACCGCAGCACCCGACAGGCCGTGCGCGGCCACGCGCCGGCCGTTGAGCAGCACCAGCGTGCTCGACGCGCCCTGACCGCGCAGGTTGGCGAACGAGGCCCCGTTGGCGCCGCGGTTGGCCGCGGCCGTGCTGATCACATCGGTGTTCGATGCCAGATTGTCTGCCCCGTTGCCGTTGCTCGACAGGTACATGATGGCCTGTTCGGCGCTGGAAATGCCTTCGCGGCTGAGGTCTTCGATCTTGATGATCGTCAGCGGCAGGGCGCTGTTGTTGGGATCCTGCTTGATGCGCGAACCCGTGACGATGATCTGCGCGTCCTTTTCCTCGGCCGGCGCGTTGGCGCTGGTGATGTCCTGCGCGGCAGCAGGTGCGGCGAGCGCGCCCAAGGCAACGCTGCAGCCAAGAACGGTGCGCATAAAGGTGCGAGAATTCATAGTGCCCCCTGAATCGATTGACCTGCTGGTATCCGCATCAAGACTATCAAGCCCGTGGCGGTGCGCCAGAGGGGCGTGCTGCTGCGGTCTGTTTTTGACACGCAATTTTCGCTGGTACGGCGATTCTGTTGCAGCAAGGCAACATGCGGCGTGGAAGCGCTTTCAGTTGGCAGCGGCGATCAGCGTCAAAGCAGCATCAATCGCCGGCACCGCATTCGCGCCGTCGGGCACATCGTTGGCGAATACCGAAAAGGTCAGTTCGCGCCCGCTGGCCGCTGTCATGTAACCCGACAACGCGTTGGTTGCGTTCAGCGTCCCGGTTTTGGCCCACAGCCGTCCCGCGAGCGGCGTGCCCCCGAAACGGCGCCACAGCGTGCCGTCCACCCCGCCCACCGGCAACGAAGCGCGCCAGCTGGCACCCCACGGCTGGCCCTTGGCCCACCGCAGCAGGCCAACCGCGGCGCGCGGGCTGACGCGGTTGTAGGTCGACATGCCCGAACCGTCCGAGAAATCATACCCGGCGCGCGGCAGTCCGGCGGTTGCCAAGACCGCGTGCAGCGCTTCGACCGCCCAGCTTTCGGAACCGGTGCCCTGCACATCGCCCACCCGGCGCAGCAGCGCCTCGGCATGAAGGTTGCTGCTCTGCTTGTTGATCGTCACCACGTCCTCGGCCAGCGGTGGCGGGCTGAGCTGGGCGAGCGGCGGCGCACCGATCACCTCCGGCGTCGCGGCTCCGGGTCGCCATCTTGGATCGTCCCACTGGCTGACCGGCCCGTGGTTGACCCGCACCTTGCCCGAAACCTTGACCCCGCGAACCTCGAGCATGCGCTTGAAAACCCAGGCCGCGAAATGGGCCGGATCGTCCAGCCCGACCCGTTCACGCCATTGCTTCGCGTCGGCCGGAATTTCACCGTAGAGGCGCAGTTCCATGCCGTTTACAGCGCGCTCCAGCCGGAGGTTCGGCTTTCCTCCGGGAGCAGTGGTAACCGCCTCGTT
>JABFRE010000256.1 GCA_013141325.1 Novosphingobium sp. | reverse complement strand
GCGCGGCAACCCCCGAAGCGCCCGGTGCCGAGCTCGCCTCGCCGCTCGAGCTGGTCTTTGCCGCGCGGGCGACCGCCAGCTTCCCCGGGGCCTTCCCGGCGCTGCGCCTCGCAGAAATCGACGCGCTTGCGGCCGAAGGCGGGGCGGCCTGGGCCAGCCGCGCCGCCTTTGTCGAGCGGATTATGCCCGAACACAGCCACCGCGGCGAAGCCGAGAATGTCGCCCTGATCGACGGATCTGTGCTGGTCAACGCCCCCTTTGCCGAGGCCATGGCCGTGCTGCGCGACCGCCCGGCTCAGCGCGAGGTGGACCGGCGCTTTGTCTACATCGATCCGCACCCCGATCAGATCGGCGGTATGACCCGATCCGACCCCCGCCCGCCGGGGTTCTTTTCGGTGATCTTCGGCTCATTGTCCTCGATCCCGCGCGAGCAGCCGGTCCGCGACAATCTCGACGCGATCGAGCGCACCTCGCGCGAGCTGGCGCGGCTCAAGCAGATTGTCGACGCACTGCGCCCCGAAGTGGAGGAAGCGGTCGAAAAGCTGTTCGGGCGGACCCTGTTCTTTGAACGGCCAACGGTCCGCCGGCTCACCGCCTGGCGCGCCAAAGCGCAGCAGGCAGCGGCGGAGCGCGCGGGCTATGCCTTCCACGCCTATGGCCAGGTCAAACTGGCGGGCATCGTCCAGGCGCTGGCCGATGCGATCCAGAACAGCGCCCCGGACCTGGCCCGTTCGTTCCGCGGCCCACTGGCCGATTTCCTGCGCGGCCACCTTGCCCGGCACGGGCTTGACCGGATCGCCACCACCAAGGGCGGTGCCAGCGACGCGGCGGTTGCCTTTTTTCGCGACCACGATCTGGGCTACCGGATCCGCCGCCTCCGCCTCCTCGCGCGGCGCCTGTCGGAGGACTGGGACGATATCGACGAGACCGCGCCCGAGGCGCGCCAGACGGCGCGTGATGTCGTGTACCGGGCCCTGTCGCTCTATTTTGAACGGGAGGCGAGCCAGTCGCTTGGCCGCGATTTTCCCGAAGTCGCACGGCAGGTTCATGCCGATCCCGATCTGGTGCTCCGGACCATCGCCAACCGCCGCCAGCTTCCGGCCACAGACGTGGTGGTCGATGCCCTGCTGGTCGAAGGCATGGCTGGTCTCCCGCGCGAACTGAGGCGGCGGATCCTGCTGACCTATCTGGGCTTTCCGTTCTACGACACCGTCACCCTGCCCCTGCTGCGCGGCGATGGCAGCAGCGAGTTCGAGCCCGCCAAGGTTGACCGGATTTCGCCCGACGACTGCACCGCGATCCGCAGCGGCGGGGCGGCCGCAACCCTGCGCGGGGTGGAATTCTACAACTTCGGTGCCTTTTTCAGCCGGGCCTACCGCGAAAACGACTATCTGTGGGGCCGCCTGCACGGGGCCGAACGGATGATCGACATCGTCGCCTCCGCGCTGCCCAGCGGCATGGTGCTTGACGAGGCCGACCTGGCCGCCCTGAAACGCGAAGCCTTTCTGGCGGTGCTGGATGAGGAAGAAGGGCGGCTGAAGGCCGATCCCGGGCTGGTGAGCGGAATACGGGCGGAGGTGGAGAAGAACCCATCCGTCAGCCGCGCTGCGAATGACGGAGCGGTAATTACTCGGTCAGCCCTTCCCACGCCTCTTTAAGACGATCGAAGAACCCTTTGGATTCCGGAGTTTCATCGCCGGTTTCGGTTTCCTGCAACTCGCGCAGCAGTTCCTTCTGGCGGGCGCTCAGTCTGGTCGGGGTTTCGACGGTGATTTCCGCGACCAGGTCGCCACGGCCACGGCCTTGCAGCACCGGCATGCCCTCACCGCGTTTGCGCAGCTGCTTGCCGTTCTGGATTCCGGCCGGAATGTCGAGCGTGATCGCCTTGCCGTCGAGCCCGGGGATCTCGATCGCTCCGCCCAGAGCGGCGGTGGTGAAGGCGATCGGCACGCGGGTGACCAGATTGGTCCCGTCGCGTTCGAACACGCGGTGGCGGCGGATGTGGATGAAGATGTAGAGATCGCCGGCCGGCGCTCCGAACGGCCCGGCCTCGCCCTTGCCAGCCAGACGGATCCGGGTGCCGGTATCGACGCCGGGGGGAATCGTCACGTCGAGTGACTGGGGCTGATCGACCCGGCCTTCGCCGCGGCAGATGCGGCAGGGCTTTTCAATCACCTCGCCCCGGCCGTGGCAGGTCGGGCAGGTCCGCTCGACCATGAAGAAGCCCTGCTGGGCCCGGACCTGGCCGTGCCCGCCGCACAGATTGCAGCGGCGCGTGCCGGTGCCCGGTTCGGCGCCCTTGCCTTCGCACGGTTCGCACTTGGCCGAAACCTCGATCTCGATCTGCGCCTGCTTGCCGTGAAACGCCTCGTCGAGGCTGATTTCCAGATCATAGCGCAGGTCTGCCCCGCGCCGCGGCTGCTGGCGCCCGCCGCCGCCAAAGGCGCTGCCGAAGATCGTCTCGAAAATATCGCCAAGGTCCGAAAAGCCTGCTCCGGCCTGTCCGCCGCTGCCGCCGGACATGCCCTGCTTGAAGGCATCGTGGCCAAAGCGGTCATAGGCGGCGCGCTTTTGCGGGTCTTTCAGGCAATCATAGGCTTCGCTGATTGCCTTGAAGCGGTGTTCGGCATCAGCGTCGCCGGGGTTCTTGTCCGGATGCCAGCGCATCGCCAGCTTGCGGTACGACGATTTGATCGTCGCATCGTCCGCGCCGCGCTGAACTTCGAGCAGTTCGTAATAGTCGGCTTCTACGGCCATCACTTCGCCCCACACAAAAGCCCCTCCCCGGTGGGGAGGGGTTGGGGTGGGGGTACGACGCTGGCGTAGGGACCCACCCCGCTGCGACTAGGCAGCCATGCTGCCAAGTCTCGCTGCCCCTCCCCGCCGGGGAGGGGCGAGATCAGCCCTTGTTGTTCTCGTCGACTTCCGAAAACTCGGCATCGACCACGTCTTCACCGTCCTCCGAAGCGGCTTCCGCGCCGGGGGAAGAAGCGCTGGCCTGTTCCTTTTCATAGATCGCCTGGCCCATCTTCATGGCCTTTTCGGTCAGGGCCTGGGTCTTGGCGGTCATTTCGTCGGCGTCGCCGCTTTCGATCGCGGTCTTGGCCTCGGCAATCGCGGCTTCGATTTCGGCCTTGAGCTCGGCGTCGATCTTGTCGCCGTTCTCCTCGAGCTGTCGCTCGGTGGCGTGGACCAGACTGTCGGCGTTGTTGCGCGCTTCGGCGGATTCGCGCCGCTTCTTGTCTTCCTCGGCGAACTTTTCGGCGTCCTTGACCATCTGGTCGATGTCGCTGTCGGACAGACCGCCAGAGGCCTGGATCTTGATCTGCTGTTCCTTGCCGGTGCCCTTGTCCTTGGCGCTGACGTTGACGATGCCGTTGGCGTCGATGTCAAACGTCACCTCGATCTGCGGCACTCCGCGGCGCGCCGGCGGGATGCCGACCAGATCGAACTGGCCCAGCACCTTGTTGTCGGCCGCCATCTCGCGCTCGCCCTGGAACACGCGGATCGTCACCGCCTGCTGGTTGTCCTCGGCGGTCGAGAAGACCTGGCTCTTCTTGGTCGGGATCGTAGTGTTGCGATCGATCATCCGGGTGAACACGCCGCCCAGCGTCTCGATCCCGAGGCTCAGCGGAGTGACGTCGAGCAGCAGCACGTCCTTGACGTCGCCCTGCAGCACGCCGGCCTGGATTGCCGCACCCATCGCCACGACTTCATCGGGGTTGACGCCGGTGTGCGGTTCCTTGCCGAAGAATTCCTTCACCACTTCGCGCACGCGCGGCATGCGGGTCATCCCGCCGACCAGCACCACATCGTCGATGTCGGAGGCTTTAAGCCCGGCATCGGCCAGCGCCTTCTTCATCGGTTCCTTGGTGCGTTCAATCAGCTTGGCGACCATCTTTTCCAGATCGGCGCGGGTGATCGTTTCGACCAGATGAAGCGGCGTGGTTGCCCCGCCTTCCATGCGGGCGGTGATGAACGGCAGGTTGATTTCGGTCGAAGCGGTGCTCGACAGCTCAATCTTCGCCTTTTCCGCCGCTTCCTTGAGCCGCTGGAGCGCCAGCTTGTCGGTGCGGAGGTCCATGCTCTCCTTCTTCTTGAACTGGTCGGCCAGCCATTCGACCACCTGGGTGTCGAAGTCTTCGCCGCCCAGGAAGGTATCGCCGTTGGTGCTCTTCACCTCGAACACGCCGTCGCCGATCTCAAGGATCGAGACGTCGAAGGTGCCGCCGCCAAGATCATAGACCGCGATGGTCTTGCCGTCGTTCTTCTCCAGGCCGTAGGCCAGCGCCGCAGCGGTCGGCTCGTTGATGATCCGCAGCACTTCAAGGCCCGCGATCTGGCCGGCGTCCTTGGTCGCCTGGCGCTGGGCGTCGTTGAAGTAGGCAGGCACGGTGATAACCGCCTGGGTCACGGTTTCGCCCAGATAGGCTTCGGCGGTTTCCTTCATCTTCTGAAGGATGAAGGCGGAAATCTGGCTGGGCGAATAGTCTTCGCCGCCGGCCTTGACCCAGGCGTCGCCGTTCTTGCCCTTGACGATGGTATAGGGAACCAGTTCGGTGTCCTTCTTGGTCACCGGATCGTCAAAGCGGCGGCCGATCAGACGCTTCACCGCGAAAATCGTATTGTCACCGTTGGTCACCGCCTGGCGCTTGGCCGGCTGACCGATCAGCCGCTCACCATCCTTGGTGAAGGCGACGATCGAAGGCGTGGTGCGCGCGCCTTCGACATTTTCGATAACCTTGGGCTTGCCGCCGTCCATAACGGCAACGCAGCTGTTGGTGGTACCCAGATCGATCCCGATAACTTTAGCCATGTAACCCCATTCCTTGCATCGTGTGTGACGCCGCATCCTTGGCTTCCCGAGCTCGGCAAAGCGCTTGGGCGGCTCCTTATCGGGGCCGATATAGGTGTGGTTTTGCTTGGCACAAGGGCCGCAGGGCATTAGCGAAACGGCTGTCCCGCAATGATGCTGAAAGGAACCCCTGCCCGTGACTTCGCCTCTGCCTTCGCACCGCACTGCTGCTGTTTCGATCGCCCTCGCGCTTGGCGCACTGACGCTGGCGGGATGCAAGCAGGAAGCCAAGCCACAAGCCGAGGCCACGGATGCCCCAGCGGTAGAGGCCAAGCCTGGCACGACGGTCAGCGAAGCCCGGCTCGTGCTGCCGGCAGTCAAGGGCAGCCCCGGCGCCGCCTATTTCGCGGTTGCCAACGGATCGAGCGGAACGATTGCGATCGCCGCAGTCAGCATTGACGGCGCCGCGAAGGCGGAAATGCACCAGACCGTCGGTGGATCGATGACTCCGGTCGAGCGGATCGACATTGCCCCCGGCACCGCGATTGCCTTCGAGCCTGGCGCGCTGCACGTGATGGCCTATGATCTGGCAGACAAGCTTAAGGCTGGCTCCACCACCGAGATGACGATCACCTTTGCCGATGGCGACAAGGTGTCCGCCCCGGTCAAGATCGAGAGCCGCGGCGAAGCAGCAATGGGCGGGATGGACCACGAGGACGGCCACTGAACCAGCCTGCGGCCACCTGCCCGGTCGGCGGCGAGCGTGCCTTGACCACTGGTGAAGTGGAACTGGTGCGTTCAGTCTTTGGCGATGCTATTGATTGCGCTCCGGTCACCATCCGGCGGCGGCGGTGGTGGTGGTTCCATCCCCGCCGGGTGACGATGGCGCCCACCGGACATCTGCACTTCCATCCGCTATCCGGCAACTATTGCGAAGATTTCAGCCAGGCTGCGCCCCGGCTTCAGGCCCATTTCATCCACGAGATGACGCATGTGTGGCAGGCTCAGACCCGCGGCTGGTGGTACCTACCGCTGGTCGGGCCGTTCCAGCGCAGGTATTCCTACAAGCTCAAGTCGGGGAAGAGTTTCCGGGCCTACAATATCGAGCAACAGGCCGAGATTGTCGCGCATGCCTTTCTGCTGCGGCAAGGCTGGAAGCACGAGGCGGTCGCAGATCTCGACACTTACGAGAGACTGCTGCCGTTCGATCGGCTGGCGAAGCAAAGGAACGCTTGATGAGAGCTTTGTCCGCGCTGGCATTGGTCACTTTGTCATCGCTGGCTTTGGCAAAGCCTCCTTCGCAGCCGATCGAAAGCGGAGAAATTCGCAGTCGCTTACCCGCGGGTGCGACCATCGAAACAAGGCTCGATGCCGATATCACCGGTGATGGGCTGCGCGATATTGTTGTGGTTGGGCGCGGTGAGGACGAGCGCAGGTTGGTCGTGCTCGTCGGCTACTCAAGCGATACCGACATGGGCTACCGCCCGGTCGGCGAGATGGCGATGGATATATCTCCGTTGGGCAGCGTAGAGCTCAGTCTGAAGGCCGGAGTGCTGATCGTCGAAGACCTGACCGACGGGACTACCGCGATCTCCTCGCTATACCGCTTCCGCTATGACAAGCCCGCCGACCGGATGCGGCTGATCGGTGACGATGTGACGCTGTACAGCCGCACTTGCACACATGGCAGCGTGGAGATCAGCACCAACCGGTTGACCGGAGTGCAAGTAACCACCCGCAGCGAACTGCGCTGCAAAGGCGGGAATGTCCGACTGGTAGAAGCCAAGCCCGTTACCAATCGGGTCTCGCGCAAGCCAGTTTACATTGAGGAAGCGCCGGACCCGGCGGAAACTCTTGGTTGGGGGGATTAAGCGGGTCTGACTCAATCCGGCTTCTTCGCCACCGCGACCATCGCCGGGCGCAGCAGGCGGTCCTTGATCATGTAGCCGGGCTGCAGTTCCTGCAACACGGTGCCCGGTTCGGCATCGGCGGAGGGAACCTCAAGCATCGCCTGATGCTGGTTGGGATCGAGCGGCAGGCCCACGGCGGCGATACGGCTGATCCCGTGCGCGGCGAAGACCTTGTCGATCTCGCGGGCGGTGGCTTCGATCCCTGCCACCAAACTTTTCAGCCGCTCATCGTCCCGCAAATCGCCAGGAATGGAGCCGAGAGCGCGGGCGAGGTTGTCAGACACCGAGAGGATGTCGCGGGCAAAGCCGGTCGCCGAATAGGCACGCGCGTCGGCAACGTCCTTTTCCATTCGGCGGCGCACGTTTTGCGTTTCGGCCTTGGCGTAGAGCACGTCCTGACGCGCAGCTTCAAGGTCACTGCGGAGAGCGGCCAGTCCGTTGTCCACGGCATCGCTATCCTGCAGCAGCAATTCCTCGGGAACGCCGTTCGTCTCGGCGTCGGCCGCAGGATCGGCCTGCGGCTTTTGGTCGTCGTTCATGTTCAAAAAACCCGTCTATCCGATCAGCTTGCCCAGCGATTGGGCTGTGAAATCCACCATGGGGACTAGCCGCGCATAATTCAACCGTGTGGGGCCGATAACCCCCACCACGCCGACCACCCGTCCCTCGCGGTCGCGATAGGGCGATGCGATCACGGACGAACCGGAAAGCGCGAACAAACGGTTCTCCGCACCGATGAATATTCGGGTTGATTCCGCCAGTCGCGCCGAATCAAGAAGGTCGGCCACCGATTGCTTTCCTTCGAGGTCATCGAGCAGTTGGCGGACCCGTTCCAGATCGGTCAGCGTGGTTTCGTCGAGCAGGTTGGCCTGCCCCCGCACGATCAGTACCGGGCGGCGCAGCGCGTCCTCGCTCCACACCGCCAGGCCGCGCTCGACCAGATCGCGGCTCGCCGTATCCAGCGCCGAACGGCCCGAGGCTACCTCGGTCCGGATCGCCTGCACAGCCTGGGCCAGAGTTCGCCCGCCAAGGTGTGCCGAGATGTAGTTCGAGGCTTGTTCCAACGCGCCCGGGGCAAGCCCGGCCGGCAGTTCCACTACCCGGTTTTCCACGCTGCCGTCGGCATCGACCAGCACCGCCAGCGCGCGCGTCGGGGCGAGCGGGACCAGCTGCAACTGGGCCAGCCGCTGTTCGCGGCGCGGCACCATGATCACCCCGGCGCAAGCCGAGAGATCGGACAAGATCGCGCTTGTCGCCGCCAGCGCCGCTTCGATCGGCCCAGGCTGCGCAACCTCCCGTTCGATCGCGGCGCGCTCCTCTGCGGTGGGTTCGGCGACCTGCATCATCCCGTCGACGAACAGCCGCAGCCCCTGTTCGGTAGGGAGCCGCCCGGCGCTGGTATGCGGTGCGGCCAGAAGTCCCAGCGATTCGAGCTCGTGAAGCACCGAACGGATGGAGGCCGGCGACAGGTTGAGGCCCCCTGCCCCGGCCAGCGTCTTCGACCCCACGGCCTGACCCGAGGCCAGATAGCCCTCCACCACCAGACGAAAGATATCGCGGGCGCGGGTGGTCAGTTCGGTGATTGGGGCTGATGTCATCGTCTGCAACTTAAGCGCCGCACTTGCAGGCTCAAGCCCAATGCGCCTAACGCGGAAAAAACAGGCAAAAGGAATTCCCATGCGACCTTCCGGCCGCGCGCCCGACGAGATGCGTGCTATCAGCTTCGAACCGCATTATACCAAGCACGCCGAAGGATCGGTGCTGGTCAGTTTTGGTCACACCAAGGTGATCTGCACGGCTTCCGTTGAAGAGCGCCTGCCACCGTGGCTGCGCGGCAAGGGCGAAGGCTGGGTGACGGCGGAATATTCGATGCTCCCGCGTGCCACTCACACCCGCGGCAGCCGCGAGGCAGCGAAGGGCAAGCAAAGCGGACGGACGCAGGAGATCCAGCGGCTGATCGGGCGCAGCTTGCGTGCGGTGACCGACCTCAAAAAACTGGGCGAGCGCCAGATCACACTCGATTGCGATGTGATTCAGGCCGATGGCGGCACCCGCACGGCAGCGATTTCGGGCGCCTGGGTGGCGCTGCGGATTGCGGTGGCCAAGCTGATGGCTGCCGGTGCCATTACCGACGATCCGCTGACCCGCAAGGTCGCGGCGGTGAGCTGCGGCATATTCAAAGGCAATCCGGTGCTCGACCTCGATTACGACGAGGATTCCTCGGCCGATGCCGATGCCAACTTCGTCCTGATCGAAGGTGGCCAGATCGCCGAAGTTCAGGCCACCGCCGAAGGCGCAACTTACGACGAAGAAGCCCTGCTGCGCCTGCTGCGGCTCGCCCGGATCGGCTGCGACCGGATCTTTACGGCGCAAGGGGACGCAGTGAAGTGACCCGCCGGCTGGGCTCTGAAACCCTGGTCATCGCCACCCACAACGCGGGCAAGCTCAAAGAGATTTCCGCGCTGCTCGCGCCCTATGGGTTGAACTGCATTTCGGCCGGTTCGCTGGGGCTTCCCGAACCGGCGGAAACCGGCAAGACCTTCATCGAGAACGCGCTGATCAAGGCGCGCAGTGCTGCCCAGAGCTCGGGTTTGCCGGCCCTTGCCGACGATTCGGGGCTCTGCGTCGATGCGCTGGACGGGCGGCCCGGCGTCTACACCGCCGACTGGGCCGAGCGGCAGTGGTTCGAAGGCAAGCCGGGGCGCGACTGGTACATGGCGATGGGCAAGGTCGAAGGGCTGCTGTGCGAGCTGGGCGACGACGTCAGCCGCGCGGGGCATTTTGCCTGTGTGCTGGCGATCGCCTGGCCCGATGGGGACAGCGCCGTCTATGAGGGCAAAGTGCCCGGCACCCTCATCTGGCCGCCGCGCGGAACATCGGGATTTGGCTATGATCCGGTGTTCGTGCCGAAGGGCTATGACCAGACCTTCGCCGAGATCGATCCCGCCGAAAAGCACCGCGTCAGCCACCGCGCCGCCGCCTTTGCCAAGTTGGTCGCGGAACAGTTTGGCGGCTGATCAGGGTACCCGCTGACTGATGATGTTGCCTGCAGGGAGATAGCGGCAAACCAGCACATCGAAGCTACGACCCTTCGCCACGGCGCAGCCCACCTCCCGCGTTCCCGGCCAGATCAGCTGGGTGTAATGCCCGACATCGGACCAGCGCCCGGTGGTGGAGACATTGGGGAAGGAACCGGAGCGGAAATGACGCCGTTCGCCGATGAACGCGCCGACCATTGCTTCGGGGGTGTAGTATCCGCTGGTGCCCATCCACAGGTTCTCGCCCGCGCCCTGCCGGTCCTGCGAATGTTGCAGCGTGCCGCGCCGGGCCAGATCGCTGGCCCAGGCCTGCGCCTGATCGGCCAGCGCAGGGCTCCACCGCAGCGGGCCAATGCCCATCCGCACCCGTTCGGCGTTGTGCGCGGTGAGCAGGCGGCTGGCCAGAGCGTCGGCCTCGTCGGCGTGCGCCGGAAAGGCCAGAACGAGAGATGCGGCAAGAAGCAGGCGGGCGACAACCATGGCTCTGCTTGACACGAACCGATTAAACTAGCCTGAAGGCGCCATGGCCCGCGCGCTCTATATCCATTGGCCCTTCTGCCTTGCCAAATGCCCCTATTGCGACTTCAACAGCCATGTTCGCGACCGGGTGGATACCGCGCAGTGGCAGGCGGCATTGCTGGCGGATATGCACCACGAAGCCGCCGTCGCCGGAGGCGAGGCGCTGGGCAGTATCTTCTTTGGTGGCGGCACTCCGTCGCTGATGCCGCCTGCGCTGGTCGGTCGGCTGCTGGAGGAGGCCGAGCGGCTGTGGGGGTTCGCCCCCGGCATAGAGATCACGTTGGAGGGCAATCCCTCATCGGTCGAAGCCGGAAATTACGCCGCGCTGACTGCGGCCGGAATCAACCGGGTTTCGCTGGGGCTTCAGGCGCTCGACGATGAAACCCTGCGCTTTCTCGGGCGGCTCCACGATGCGGCGGAGGGCCTCGCCGCGCTGGAGGTGGCGCAGCGCCAGTTCAGCCGGGTCAGCTTCGACCTGATCTATGCCCGCCCCGGTCAGACCATCGCGCAGTGGCAGACCGAACTGACGCGCGCGCTGGGTTTCGGAACCGGCCACCTGTCGCTGTACCAGTTGACCATCGAGCCGGGCACCCGCTTTGCGACGATGGTCCGCCAGCGCCAGTTTTTGCCGCTGGACGACGATGCCGCCGCCGATCTGTTCGCGCTGACCCAGGAGGCCACCGCTGCCGCCGGACTGCCACGCTACGAAGTGAGCAATCACGCGCGCCTGGGCGAGGAGAGCCGCCACAACCTGACCTATTGGCGCTATCAGGATTATTGCGGGATCGGCCCCGGAGCCCACGGCCGGCGCGGCGGCATGGCAACCGTGCGCCACCGCAAGCCGGAAAACTGGCTGGAGGCAGTTGCCGCCAATGGCCACGGCTTGACCGAGGAACGCCCGATGGGCCTGGCCGAGCAAGCGAGCGAGGCGATGCTGATGGGGCTGCGGCTGCGCGAAGGGGTGGACCTTTCCGCGCTTGCCGAACGCTTTGCCCTGCCTGCTGCGGCGCTATGCGATAAGGCCAAACTGAAATTCTATACCGCGCAGGGGTTGTGCTGGCAGCGCGGCGGCGTCATCGGCGTAACCGACCACGGCATGCCGCTCTTGGATGGACTACTGGCAGAACTGGTCCCGGCCGGGCTGCTGGCGGCATGACCCGGGCCGAACTCCTGGGGGCCTGGCAGGCCTATCTGGCCCAGGGCCGCCGCCGCAGTCCACACACGGTTCGCGCCTATGTTGCCACCGCTGCACGGTTGGTCGATACACTCGATGCCGGTGACTGGTCCGATCTGGCCCGGCTCGATTCCGCCGCGCTCCGATCCCAACTGGCGCGCCGCCGCAGCGAAGGTCTGAGCAACGCGAGCGCCGCGCGCGAGCTGTCCGCGCTCAAGGGATTCATCGCCTTCGCCCGCGAGCAGGCGGGACTGGCCAACCCCGCCCCGCCGCGCATGCGCGGGCCGCGGATCAAGAAGGGCCTGCCCCGCCCGGTCACGCCGGATGAGGCGGTGGGCCTGGCCCATGCCGTTCACGAAGACGCCGGCGAAGAATGGATAGGCGCGCGCGATCGGGCGGTCTTATTGCTGCTCTACGGCGCGGGGATGCGGATCGCCGAGGCGCTGTCGTTGACCGGCGCAGCCCTGCCGCTGGGCGAGGTGCTGACCGTGACCGGCAAGGGGGGCAAGCAGCGCGTGGTGCCTCTGCTGCCGCTGGTTCGCGACGCGGTGGCCGATTACGTCACGAAGTGTCCCTGGCCCCTGCCCAAGGAGGGCCCACTGTTCCGCGGCGCCAAGGGTGGGCCGCTGTCGCAGGGCATGGTGCAAAAGGCCATGGCCCGCGCCCGGATCGGATTGGGTCTGCCGTCCAGCGCCACACCGCACGCGCTGCGTCATTCCTTCGCGACCCATCTGCTGGGGGCCGGAGCGGATTTGCGCAGCTTGCAGGAACTGCTCGGCCACGCCAGCCTGGGTTCGACCCAGATCTACACCAAGGTCGATGCCGCGACCCTGCTCGATGTGTACCGCAACGCCCACCCGCGCGAGCAGGATTGACGCTAGCCTTCCTTCCAGCGCGCCACTCGCCACAGCCAGCCGCCGACCGCCAGCACGACGACCCCGACGATGACCGGCCCGATCACGTGGTTTACGGTCTCGAGGTAGTCCGCCAGCCAGTGCCCTCCGACAATCAGCACCGCGTTCCAGACAGCGGCGCCGGCAAAGGTGAACACCAGAAACTTCCAGTGTTTCATGTGGGCCAGGCCGGCCGGGAGCGAGATCATGGTTCGCAGGAACGGCGAAAAGCGCAGCGCGAAGACGATCCACTGTCCGTGGCTCTGGAAGAAGGCAGTGGCCTTCTCCACGTCGCTCCAGCGCAATGTCAGCCAGCGTCCCCACCGCTGCACCAAAGGCTCAAGCCGCCGGTAGCCCAGGCGGTCGCCGAGCAGGAACCAGACATAGTTCCCGGCGGTCGAGCCGAGTGTTCCGACCAGCAGCAGCGGCCAGAAGCTCATGGTCCCGCGCGCCACCGCGATCCCGCCCAGCCCCATGATCACCTCGCTGGGGATCGGAGGGAACACGTTCTCGATGAACATCAGCGCGGCGATGCCCCAATAGCCGCCACGCTCGATGAGTTCGATCATCCAGTGGTCCATGGCGTGAGGTACCGCTAGCCCTGGCGGAGCATCGCGGCATGACGCCGTTCGATCGCGTCCCAGATCCGCGCGGGCGTGTCGGTTCCGTTGAAGCGGTCGATCGCCAGAATGCCGGTGGGCGACGTGACGTTGATCTCTGTCAGCCACTTGCCGCCGATCACGTCTATGCCGACGAAGACCAGCCCCCGCCGCTTCAGTTCGGGGCCCATTGCGGCGCAGATTTCTTCCTCGCGGGCGTTGAGCGTGGTCGGTTCGGCATAGCCTCCGGCTGCCAGGTTTGAGCGGAACTCACCCTCGCCCGGACGCCGGTTGATGGCCCCGGCGATCTCTCCGTCGATCAGTACGATGCGCTTGTCGCCTTCGCTGATGTCGGGAAGGAACGGCTGGAACATATGCGGCTCGACCCAGGCGGCGTCGAACAGTTCGACCAGCGCCCCCAGGTTCGAGCCGTCGGCCGGGATCCGCACCACGGCCTTGCCGCCGTTGCCGTGCAGCGGCTTCATCACCAGATCGCCGGGATAGCGCGCGTGAAACTCCCGCACGTCCTCGATCCGCCGGGCAATCAGCGTCGGCGGCATGAAGTGCCCGAAGTCGAGCACGAAGACCTTTTCGGGCGCGTTGCGCACGCTCGCCGGGTCATTGACTACCAGCGTTTGGCCTTTCAGCCGTTCAAGCAGGAACGTGGCGGTGATGTAGGATAGATCGAACGGCGGATCCTGGCGCATCAGCACCACGTCGATGTCCTTGACCAGGTCGATCCGGCGCCGTTCGTCGGCGGCGAAATGATCGCCCGCAACGCGCTGCACCGTCACCGGCGCGGCCCAGGCGGTAAGGCGGCCGCTTTCATAGGCCAGCGTCTTGACGTCATAATGGTAGGCCCTGTGCCCCCGCGCCTGCGCGGCCAGCATCAGGGCAAAGCTGGAATCTCCGGCAAGGTTGATCGATTCCAGCGGGTCCATCTGGACAGCAACACGCAGCGACATGGGTGGGGAAACTCCGGTTCAGGCCAGGGTGGCGTTGACGATGTGGCGTGGCAAGTGTCCGGGTGCAAGCAGCAGCACATCGATCCGCTGTTCCTCGCCCGGCTTGACGTAGCGCGGGGCCAGCGCCTCGGCCGCGGCGACCACCCGACGCAGACGCCACGGATCGATCGCGCTGTCGCGCTCGATGGCGCTCGCACGCCATTTGACTTCAACGAAGGCAACGGTCCGTCCGCGCCGGACCACCAGATCAATCTCGCCGCGCGGCGTCCGGACCCGCCGGGCCAGCACCCGCCAGCCCTTGAAGCGCAGATACCAGGCCGCCAACCCCTCGCCGCGCCGCCCTCGCGCTTCGCGTTCGGCCCGGCTGCTCACTTGAGCTCAAGCGCCCGCGCATAGAGCGCCTTGCGGTCAAGCCCGGTTGTGCGGGCCACTTCGGCCGCGGCCTGCGACGGTTTGCGCGTAGCCAGCGCCGCGCGAAGCAAGGCGTCGGCATCGCCGGGATCGGTGGTCGGTTCCCCCGGCGGGGCGATCACCAGTACGATCTCTCCCTTGGGCGGATGCGTGGCATAGTGGGCGATCAGCGCGTCGGGGGCGCCGGTGCGGCATTCCTCGAATTTCTTGGTCAGCTCGCGGGCTACGGCGACTTCGCGGCCCGGCAAAATCTGCGCGATCGCGGTCAGGGCAGCCTCCAGTCGCGGCGCGGTCTCGTAGAACACCAGCGTGGCCGGGATGGCGGCCAGCGCACCCAGGGTGTCGGCACGGGCTTTGGCCTTGTTCGGCAGAAAGCCAGCAAACAGGAAGCGGTCGCTGGGTAGGCCCGAAAGCGTCAGCGCCACCACCGCCGCGCTGGCGCCCGGCAGGCTGGTTACCGCGATCCCGCGCGCCTTGGCCTCGCGCACCAGCTTGAACCCCGGATCGGAGATCAGCGGCGTTCCGGCATCGCTGACGAGCGCCACCGGCTGCTGCGCGGCCAGCGCCAGCAGCCCTTCACGCGCGGCATCGCCGGCGTGGTCGTCATAGCGGATCATCCGCTGCTTGATCCCGAGATGGCCCAGCAGCTTGCCGGTTATCCGGGTATCTTCACAGGCTACCGCAGCTACGCCACGGAGCACCTCTGCCCCGCGGCGGGACATATCCCCCAGATTGCCAATCGGCGTGGCGACAATGTAGAGACCGGGAGCAAGCGGAGCGTCCATCGAACCCCAATGGACCGCGCGACGGAGTGCTACAAGCCATGTTCGAAGGTCGGATCGACAGGCGGCGGATCGTTGTCTTCACTGCGGCGCTGCTGCTGGCCGGATGCAAGGTCATCCCGTCGGGGCCGAAAAATCCGCCCCCGCCTCCGCCCGGCGACAGTCTGCCCAGCGATCAGCAACGCCACCGGGTCGCCCTGCTGGTGCCGCTGTCCGGGCCCAATGCGGACGTAGGCCAGTCGATCGCCAATGCCACGACCATGGCCCTGCTCGATACCAGTGCCAAAACCATCCGGATCACGACCTATGATACCTCCTCCGGTCCTGCCGCCGCGGCGAGCAAGGCCGTGGCCGATGGCAACCGGCTGATCCTGGGGCCGGTCCAGTCCGAAGATGTCGCCGCGATTGCCGCGGTGGCGCGGGCGGCGAAAGTTCCGCTGATTTCATTCACCAGCGATGGGCAGGTGGCGGCGCGCGACGTATTCGTCATGGGCACCACCCCGGACAATGTAATTGCCCGCACCGTGGCTTTTGCCCGCAGCCGCGGCGCGCTGCGCTTCGGCCTGCTGGCCCCGAACGGCGATTACGGCGCCCGGGCCAGTGCGGCCTTTAACGCGGCGGTCAAATCCAGCGGCGGAACGGTGATCGCCAGCTCGACCTACGACCGTTCGAACACTTCGGTACTCAGCGCAGCCCAGCGCCTGCGCGGGCGCGGGACGTTCGACGCGATTCTGGTGGCGGACGGCGCGCGCTTTGCCGTGCTGGCGGCTCCGCGCCTCAAGCCCTCCGCGGCCGCCAGTCCCCGCCTGCTCGGCACCGAGTTGTGGAGCGGCGAAGGCACGATTGCCAGGACCCCGGCCCTGCGCGGCGCCTGGTTCGCGGCGATTTCCGACACGCGGTTCCGACAGTTCAGCGAAAGCTACAAGGCGCGCTTCGGCGCGGCACCCTATCGTCTGGCGACGCTGGGCTATGACAGTGTGCTGCTGACGGTTCGGATCGGGCGGGACTGGAAAGCGGGCACGCCGTTTCCCGCCTCACGGCTGACCGACCGCGATGGCTTCCTGGGCCTCGACGGGCCGTTCCGATTCGGCGCGGGCGGCCTGATCGAGCGGGCGCTGGAAGTGCGCGAGGCACGGGCTGGCGGCCTTTCGATCGTCAGCCCCGCACCCGAAAAATTCGCGGACTGACGATAACCTTGCCTGGCCGCTTGCGCGCCGGAATCGCGCGGCCCTATAGGCCTGCCCATGTCCGATGACCTGTTTGACAAGCTGCCGACCAGCAGCGGCGAATCCTATGACGGCAGCGCGATCGAGGTTCTCGAAGGGCTTGAGCCGGTTCGCCGCCGCCCCGGCATGTACATCGGCGGCATCGATGAGCGCGCGCTGCACCACCTCGCTGCCGAAGTGCTCGACAACGCAATGGATGAGGCCGTGGCGGGCCACGCCAACCGGATCGAGGTTCTCCTCGAGGACCTGAGCGGAACTCCGGGCCGGCTGACCATTACCGACAACGGGCGCGGTATTCCGGTTGATGAGCATCCCAAGTACCCCGGCAAGTCGGCGCTGGAGGTAATCCTCTCGACGCTCCATTCGGGCGGCAAGTTCTCAGGCAAGGCCTACGCGACTTCGGGCGGACTTCACGGGGTCGGGATCAGTGTGGTCAACGCACTCTCCAGCCTCACCCGGATCGAAGTGGCGCGCGGCAAGGAACTCTACGCGCAGGAATTCGCGCGCGGGGAAACGCTGGGCAAGCTTCAGCACCTCGGCCCCACCCCCAACCGCCGCGGCACCAGCGTCAGCTTTGTGCCCGACACCGAGATTTTCGGTGAGGACGCGAAGTTCAAGCCCGCGCGGCTGTTCAAGCTGGTCCGGTCCAAGGCCTACCTGTTTGCCGGCGTCGAAATCCGCTGGAAATGCTCGCCTTCGCTGGCCAGCGAAGAGGTTCCGGCCGAGGCGGTGTTCCAGTTTCCCGGCGGCCTTGCCGATCACCTCAAGGAACAGATCGGCACGCGCGAATGCGTGACCACCCTGCCCTTTGCGGGCACGCAGGACTTTCCGGGTGAGGAACAGGGCCGGGTCGAATGGGCGATTGCCTGGCCGCTGTGGTCGGATGGGTCCTATAGCTATTACTGCAACACTATCCCCACCCCCGACGGCGGCACCCATGAACAGGGCCTGCGCGCCGCGCTGACCAAGGGCATCCGTGCCTTCGGCGAGCTGATCGGCCAGAAGAAGGCCAAGGACATCGCCCCGGAGGATGTGATCACCGGCAGCGAGGTGATGCTGTCCGTCTTCGTGCGCGATCCGCAGTTCCAGAGCCAGACGAAAGACCGCCTGACCAGCCCTGAAGCCGCACGGATGGTCGAGAACGCGGTGCGCGACCATTTCGATCATTTCCTCTCCGACAATCTGGAACGCGGCAAGGCGCTGCTGGGCGCGGTGATGGAGCGGATGGACGAGCGTCTGCGCCGCAAGGCCGAGCGCGAGGTCAAGCGCAAGACCGCGACCAACGCCCGCAAGCTGCGCCTGCCGGGCAAGCTGACCGACTGCACCGGCGAAGGCGATGCCGAGACCGAGCTGTTCATCGT
>JABFRE010000178.1 GCA_013141325.1 Novosphingobium sp. | reverse complement strand
GCTGCCTAGCGTCGAACGGTTCTCGCGCATAAGCAGGACGAATGGCCGTTCCGCTGGCAGCGGATCGGACGCAGGGAGGGCAAGCCAGTCGCCTGGCGTGGCCCAGGGCCGTCCCTCCGGACGGCGTAACAATTTATACATGGGGAAAAGCTCCGGCTAGGCCGGCGCACGTATCGGGAAGGTGATGACGCGCGACCGGCCCGTCTGACAGGAAAACTAGACTGTCAGACCAAAGCCGGTGGGCCGCGCAGAGGCGGACGGAGGTGGGACTGCCGCTGCGCTCGCGGCGCGGTAACGGGCACAAAGCCCAGTGCCATGATGAAGACCAGGGCCAGCGCCAGCAGTGCCGGATCGGCAGCGCTCAGGCTGGCGAACGACAACGCGGAGAACGCGCAGGTACCGTCAGACTTGCCATGCTCGCTTTGACCGCCGTGCGATTTACCGTCTCCGGGGATCACGATCTGCTTGGTCAAATGCCCGCCCTGCGAGTCGGCGCAAATCTCGACAGTCAGGACGCGATCGACCTGGCCGATCATGTAACCCGCAGGAACCAGCGCTTTCATGCAGAGCGCTGCCACGATCAGGATCGTGGCCAGAGCGCGATGGCGCGCAAAAAAGGCGCGGAGCAAGTGCATTGCGCTGCGGCCCATAATGCCATCGCCAGCTTTTGTCACGCGGGTGGTCGCACCGTCTCTCGATCCGTCGGAGCATTTCCGCCGGCGCGGGAGAACGCTCATTTTGCCGGAGCGAAATCTGGCGGAACGCTCTCGCCCGACAAACAAGCGCGGGAGACCGGATGGAATGGATCGCGCAGGAATTGCCGCGCCATATCGCGTGCGCAGGGATTCCCGCGGGCAAGCTGGTGAGTCGCATAAGGCAGGACGGCGATCTGCCCCCTTGTGTAACCTTTCACCGCTACTTGCGACAATTCGGCAGGGCAACCCGCGTCGATGCCAGCGGCAAGGAATAGCACGGGAACGTTCGAATGGATCGGCATTTGCTCGCTGGAAGGTGGCTGCGCAGTAGCAAAGGCATCGCAGGCGCCAAAATAGCCGACCATCGTTCTGGCAACAGAAACGGCAATCGGATCGTCCCCAGCGTTGGCCACGACTGCTTCTTTGCGTTCGAACGGCAGTTCCTCATTGCACAGCACGGCCATATGCTGTGCAACCGTGTAGTCCGAGGCCAGATCCTTGCTGGTCGGAAGTGCATTCAGATTGCCGCCGACAATTTGGTGCAACTTCGAAGGCAGCCTGCGCATCTCCTTCGGATCGTAAAGCGCAGCCATCAAATAGAGCGACAAACGCTGGGCGCTTTCCTGCCCTGAGCGCGACCGCTCGTTCAGCCATTTGCCGATAACGGAATCGAGCCTGGCGCCTAGTCCGGCATTGGCGGCCGCACAATCCGGTTGCTGATCGCAAAGATGCAGCACCTGCCTGACCTCGCGCGATACCCAACCGGGCCCTGGCTCGGTCCACTTAGCCTCTGGCGGCCAAGGCGAATCGTAGATGATCGCGCGAAGGCCCTGCGGCTGGTGCAGCAGAATCGCTGCGGCGACACGGGATCCATAAGACAGGCCGTACAGATCGAATATACTGATGCCCAGCGCTTGCCGGATCGCCTGGACATCGCGGGCTATTGATCGGGATTGATACTGCCCAAGATCGTGACCTTGATTGCGAAGCACGCCCGCGCAGCTGCGCAGCTGCTGAACATCGCCCGGTGAGGCCGGACCCGCGTCGTTGAGCACAACGCCCGGGCAATCCAACAAGGGCCGCGATGCACCGGTTCCACGCTGATCGAAGAAGAACCAGTCCTGATCCTGGCCAAGCAGACCTCTGCCAATCGGCTCCTCCAATAGTGCCGACAGGTTCTGGACAACGCCTCCGCCCGGCCCGCCATGCAGATAGATGACCGGTGGGAGTGCTGGAACCCGGCGCGCCGCGCGAACGACGACAAGCTCGATGGCGATCGACCGCGCCGTGGGCCGCGACCAGTCTTCCGGGACGGTCAGCGTCGCACATTCGAGCTGCCGCTTGGTTTGTAGCAGCGCTGCCGGACAGGCGTGGGATTTGAGGTCATTCTTGTGTGGCGCGCAATTGGCAAGAAACAGACCAAGGATAATTGACAGGACAATGTCACCGGCAAATTTCATCAACCGATCCCGGCGAGGTCTTCGGCGAATAGCGCCAAGGCTTGCTTGTCGACCTTGCCGATCGGCAGCATCGGCATTTCCGACAGAGCAACAAACCGCTTGGGCACTTTGTAGTTGGCCAGCTGCGCACGGCAATGCGCCTCGATATGGGACAATTCGATCACGCTTTTGTCGTGGACCACGAATGCCAGGCCGACCTCGCCAAATAGCGTGTCGGGAACCGGCAGGACAGCCGCGCTGACGACGCCAGCGATCGCCTCTATCGCCTGTTCGATTTCACGCGGATAGACGTTGTAGCCGCCCGATTTGAACATATCCTTGGCGCGGCCTGTAAGCCGCAGCGCACCATCCACGTCGATTTGTCCCAGATCCCCGGTTGCAAACCATTCCGCGCTGCTTAAGGGCGGTTGGCCAGCATATCCTGCAAACCGCCAGTCGTCGCCAATCTGGATTTCGCCCGGGCAGCCCGGCTCTACCGGCTGACCGGTTTCCAGCCCGACGATGCGAACCGCGCGGCCGGGATCGGGCCACCCCACCGTATCACGTAGTGTTTCGGGCTGATCGGTGAGCGGAGTCAGGGTGATCGCGCCGATGCTCTCGGTCATGCTGTAGTCGACCCCGATTCTGTCCGCGACCCGGACAAGGGCTGCGACCAGGTCATCGGACGCCCGCCCACCGCTCCAGATTGCAGCCTGCAAGCTTGACCAGTCGGTGGTCGCTGCTTCCGGTGCATCGAGGCACATCTGGAACATGGTCGGAGCCTGATACCAATAGCTGATCCGCTCATCGCCAATGGCCTTCAGCGTCCCGGCAGCAGTGAACCGTTCAAGGAACACCTGGCAGCCACCACGCACCAGTGTAGTGCAGGCAATATCGCCGAGACCGCCAACATGGTTGATCGGGACATTGTTGACCGTCCGGAACGGCTCGACGCGCCAGACGCTTGATCGGACCAGAGCACCACGAATGAGCCCGCGATGAGTCAGGCGCGCAGCCTTGGGTTTGCCGGTCGAGCCCGAGGTATAGACCAGCGCGGCGACCGGATTTGCCGCCCGTGTCAAATTCGGTCGGTCGATGTCCTGCGCGATGTCTGCAAACAGGCGAACCGGAATGCCTTGCGCAGCTATCGCCGCAAGTTCTTCGGCAAAGGCGCGGCCATCAATTTGGGCCCGTGCAAGCACCAGGCGGGGTTGGGCGTCCTCGACAAGGAACAGCATCTCGCCACGCTTGTATTTGGGATTGATCCCAAGCCAGACCGCGCCGAGGCGGCAGGCGGCCAAGAAGGAGGCGAGGAAGTCCGACGAAGGTGGTGCCAATACGGCGATGACATCGCCTTCGCCAATGTCCGCACGGACAAGTTCGGCGGTGAATGTATCCACCTTGCACCGCAAATCCGCATAAGTGAGACGGGCACCTGCTTCGACACAGGCTTCGGCAAGCGGTGCAGCCTCGGCCCAGTAGTCAAGGTAGTCCTCGATCCGCTCCCGGGGTGTTTCCATCCCGTCCAGAAGGGAGCGCAGGGGGTTGACCCACCCGTTCGGCATCATGCGGTCGGCAAGGTCAGCAGGCGGCGCGGCGTGCCAATCATGATCGTTTCGATCTCCGCCTCCGAAAAGCCCCGGCGGCGCATAAGTGGGAGGATGTTGCGATAGATGTGGCCGTAACCGTGCCCACCGCAGGCCGTCAGGCGCGAGCGCTGGCAGATATCGTGTGAGATGGCGATCTGATGCAGGTGTCCGCGATCGATCAGTTTGCGCAGCACCAGCAGGCGCGCGGCATCGTTGGGCATGTCAACCTCTTCGTTGAGCTTGTAGTAACTCGACTCGGTTCCGAACAGATCAAGTTCGATGACAATTCCGCTATCGGCCAGCCGGAACAGCCGCTCGTCGTCGAAAATCGTCCGATCGACATGGCTCATGATCGTGCGCGACAGATTGCCGGACCGGCTAGCCAGGAATTCGGCAATCTCCTGCGGCTGATCGGGGTCGCGTCCGGGGTGGACGGACAATGCCGCGCCAGTTTCTTGCTGGGCGATTGCCGCGCCAGCCATGATCCGCTGTTCCTGTTCGGTCCACGGAGCCTGGCAGCCGATCTCGCCGATCAGGCCTGCCTTTATGTCGGTGCCCCATGCTCCCTCGCGCACCTGAGCGACCATCTCACGCGCGAAATCGTCAATCATTCGCAGGTGGTTCGCCGGATCCTGGTATTCTTCGACGTAGTGGCCGCACCCCATGACGATGTGCGCCCCAGTCGCTTCGGAGACCGCCTTGAGCCCGGCAGGATCTGGATGCAGACCGCCGCAAGACAGTTCCACGATCCCGCTGCCACCGGCAGCACGCATCCGGCCGACTTCGGCTATCGCGAGCGTGATCGAATTCAACAGGTAGTTGCCGGGCGCAAGCACCTCGCCATAGTCGATCGCGTGGCGGTTCTCGAGAGTGATCTCCGCGCCGACCTGTTCGAGCTCCTTCCAGGACGGAGGGCGGATATCGCAAAGCACGTGCTCGTGCAGCAGGGTCGGCCCTAGCCGGTCAGGCGCAATCGAGCCGCAAACCGTCTGAACGATGCCTTCAGTTGTCATGCCTGATCCCACTGTGCGCGGCCTCCGAGTCCGCTCGCCAAGGCTACCCCAAAGCACCCGGAGATGCTGCGGGAACTGGTCGGCCGCAGCATCTCCATCTTAGAAGTCTATCCGCACCGACGCACCGACCGTCCGCGGCTGAACGGTGAAGCCACGTTCCCGCGAAGGGATCAGTCCAAAGCTGGACAGGAAGTTAGAGATCATCGGTGCCTGATTGAACAGATTGTCGACATAGAGCGTGATATCGACCTTGCCCAGATCCATCCCGGCCCGCAGGCCAACCAGAGTGTATTTGTCCTGAAACTTAAGTGGATTGGTCCGATCGAAATCGCGATAGGAACTGCCGACATGCCTGACATTCCCAAGCACATAAGCATCAGAACCGAAAGGCCCATCAAACGCAAAGCGGGCATTTATGTTGGCCGTGAATCTGGGCGTGTTCTGCAATTCGGTTCCGGCGGTGACCCCAAGTTCGGGAACATCGTGCGCAATCTTCGAACTGTTGATGTTGATGCCGCCGAACAGGCTGAACTGGTCTGTGAGCGCGGCATTGAAGTCCGCCTCGATTCCGCGAATCCGGGCCGAGCCGAAATTCTGCGTCGATGCCGCGCCGCAGCTGGGGAAGTAGAGCTGCTGGATGTTCTTCCATTCGATCGCATAGGCAGCGGCGTTGAAGGTAAGACGCCGGTCTGCAGTTTGGGTTTTTACACCCACTTCATAGTTCCACAGCGAGTCGGCATCGTAAGGATCAACATTCCCGTTCGCATCGATTCCGATCCCGGCTGCCGCATACTGGGCTTGGCATCGCGCTGCAAACAGGGGAGTGAGGCGACGACCCGGCCCACCCGGCCTAAAGCCGCGTGAAACGGTAGCATAAACCAGATTGCCATCGGATAGCTTGTAGCTAAGCGAGAAGCGCGGGCTGAACCCATTTTCGGCACTGCGGGTGGTGGCGGTTGGATTGAGCTGGGTTGAGGTCAGCTTGTAGTCATAGTAGCGAAGGCCTGCAGATAGACTGAGTTTGTCGGTGAGGTTGTAGTTGAGTTCGCCGAACAGGGCATAGTGCTTGCGCTGACCTTCGCTTGCCGAAGAAAACAATACTCCGGTTGGATAGTAGAAGGCCGCGATCGGAAACTTGACCAGCAGGTCGCTGGACTGGACTAGCGATGTTCCGCTCGCTCGGCGGTTCTCGTAGAAGCCGCCGAGAACGAAACCCAACGGACCACTACCCGTCGATGTCAGCCGGATTTCCTGGGTAAATTCGTTCTCGCGTCCGGTTCCGTCGAAGTTGCCGATTACCGCGACCCTTGGCAAGCCAACCGATGGCAGAAATGTTTCGCGCAGATAGTCGCTGCCGTCCTCGCTGAAGCTGGAGCGGCGCCAGTTGAGCGTGCTCGACGAAAGTAGCTCAACGCTGCCTAAATCGACCTTCACAAGCAGATTGGCGATGGTAACCTTGTCGCGCAGATATTCGTCCGCAACCACCATGCGCCGCTGGTCTCCGGCCTTGGGCGGCAAGTCCATCGCACCTACGCCGCCATGCGTATTTTGGTGGAACACCGATGGGGTGATTTCCACTGCATCTCCAAGTTTGAGCAACAGCGCTCCTCGCAGCGTCAGCGACTTGTCCGAATTGACGTTTTCGAACAGCTGCGTCGGCCCGACCGAATCACGATCTGGACCGGAGAATCCACCGGGAGCAACGATCTTGTCGATGAAGCCATCATGGTGCCGGAAACTGGCCGCCAGGCGCAGGGCGGCGGTATCCGGCGCGATCGGCAGGTTGACCATTCCACTGACCTGTTCGTTGATCCCGCCATCCTGGGTTGACGACAAATCGCCGCCGAAAGCAGCGGCGAACTTGCGCGTATCGGGTGCGTTGTTGATGATGCGGATCGTACCGCCCATAGAGCTTCCGCCGAACAGTGTGCCTTGCGGGCCGCGCAGCACTTCGACGCGGGCAACATCGAAATAGAGCGGCTCGACAATCGACTGGACGGTTCCGCCTGGCTGAGCTGGCGCTTCATCGATGTAGAAACCTGTGGTTGCGGCATTGCCGCGCTCGGAGGCAACACCACGAATGAACACCGCGCGATAGCCAGGGCCGCCATCCTGGATGGAGATGCCGGGAACTGCCGTCGCGAGTTCGGCCGTGTCGGACAGACCCTGCTGCGCCAGTTGTGAGCCCGAAAGCGCGGCGACGCTGATCGGAACATCCTGCAGGAGCTCCTCGCGCTTGCGCGCAGTCACCACGATGTCCTGATCTTTAGGCTCGCCGCTCTGAGCGGATGGTTGGGTCTGGGCTAACGCGGGAACCGTCGGGAAAGCAGCTATCGTTGCCAGAAGGAGCCTCATGAGAGCCTTACGGTTGGCGAAATTTGGCGTCATATGACTTCCTCCCATTTGTTGGTTTTCTTGGTCAGGTCAGCGCAGGATGACGGTCTTGCCAATTTGCGCTTTTCGAATCTCGGCGGTGCCAAAGGTGACATTGGCCCAGGTTTCGCGTGAATAGAGTTCGGTCATGTCGGCAAAATGCGGTGAGCGCGGATTGGATGACTGAGAGTAGGTGAGCAGGAACCGCCCGCTCGGCCCGCGCGACCCCAATGTTACGGCATGGATGTAGGAATCGCCCGTCAGCGGCTCGGCGAATCCGACACCTTTGGCGATCGGTCCGAAGCGGATCAGGTGATAGGCGTATCGGCTTCCCGAGATTGGCAGCCGCCTACCGTTGCGTTCAATGAACTGAACTTCGCCCAAAGGAGCGTCAAGCTTAAGTCCTGCCGAAGTCAGGCGATAGGCAGCCGTTGCTAAGGCGGTACGGGTGGTTTTGCTGGCATTGAAGCCAGATGGCGTTTCAAGCGGGCGTTCGGGATCGAACGGAACCCGCCACAGCGAAGGTTTCAGTGCAAAGCCGGTCATCGCTACATGATCGAGTTGTTCAATGAACATGCGGAACAAGGCCGCCCCGCGTGAGTTGATCCCGTCCTTGCGGTCCCAGTCGGCCAAGGCAGCGCAGGCCTCGTTCAAGCTCACTTTGCCGAAGCCGCTCACCTCGACATCGGGGTTGGCGCGGCAATCAGCCAGAACATCGTCAAGTATCAATTCGGCAGTGAGGTTTCGCGCGCTGAAGAAGTGCGCCTCCCAATTGGCCGGGGTGACGCCCTTGTCCGGGCCGGTCATCACTTCCTGCGCATAATTCGCAGCGATCCGCGTCCGTTCGCCGCGCGCGGTGGCCTCGGGTCCGATCACATCGGGGTAGCCGTTCAAACGGCTGTCCGGGGCAAGCGATGTCAGCCAGTGGCTGTCATTTGAATTGAAAACCACATCACGCCTAAAGGTCTCGGGCCGCAAAGCTGCCGGAATGGTTCCGGCTTGCAAGGCTCGTCGATCTTTGGTCCAGGCGCACCCGCTGTCAGATCCGTTTAAGACAGTCACATCGGCGAGATCCATCAACGCCTGAGCTGGCCCTTTGACTAGACAGCGTGAGAGCTGGGCATCGGTGACGTATCCAGCCACCGAGACGTTGGAGTAGTAAACGTGTCCTGAGCTGTCCGCTGCAGTCACGTTCGACCACGGAGAGCCATGCAGGCGGTGTTGGGCTGCTGAAATTTCGCGAACCGATCTAGCGCGCGCAATCGCCAGAAACTGATCGGCAAAGCGCAGATTTTCGCGTTCAGGATCGGCGAAGGCATAGACCCGGCTCCTGGTCCAAGGTAGCATCGGGCCACCGATCACGGGGCCATAGCGGGTTTCCCAGATCGTTCGCAGCACATCGCCTTTCGCGGTCGGCACGCGCAGTTCAACCCGGCGCATCGCCTCGCTTTTACCATCGACCAAGTAGCGGATGGGATCGGCAGGATCGACGTCGATCTCATAGACTGTCGAGCGTCGGTCGGTGGTGTGGGTGATCGCCCAGCCGACCATGTTGCTAAAGCCCATCATCGGAAATGGCAGGCCCGAAGCCGTTGCCCCGAACACGTCGATCTTGCCCGGCACGTTCAGGTGCATGATATGCAGGCGTGCGGTGCCTTTCCAGGTGTAGTGCGGATTGGCAAAGCTGAAACCGCCCTGGCCACCTGCAACACCAGCGCTGCCAAATGCCGCACCGTTCGATCCACCCAGCATCAGCTTCTTGACCTGGCCCAGAGCCACTGCCGTATCAGGCTGGCGCATGGTCTGCGGATGGCCTGGAGGGCTTGCCGCGACCATTTCCCTGACAACCGACGCGCTGGTTTCTAACAGCGGGATTTCAAGTATCAGGCGATAGACATCGTCCTCGGCAAGTTTGCGAAACCACGGTGCCGTGCGGCAGTCCTCGCCAGGCAGAGCCGATTCATCGACGTGTCGATTGAAGCCTGCGACAAATCCGGAAACCAACCCGCGCATATCCGCAGTAACCGTCCGGCGCAGGCGCGCGACTTGATCTTCGTTCAGCAGGTAGCGATAGGCCGCGTCGCTGTCGGCGTTCGAAATCTCGCCGCCGGCAAACAGGTCAAGATATGTAGCTTCGGGGTCGAAGTATAGGCTGCGAGTTCCTGCTAACCTCACTGCTTGCTCAACATTCTGGCACAGGTTGTCGCGTGCAAATGCCCAGCCATAGCCAAGTCCCGCGCCAGCAAAATCCGGCGCGCTGACATGGGCAACACCGTAAGCGGTATACCGGACCGAGGCCTGCGGCTGCCCGGCCTCGGCAGGCAACGCCAGCATTGCTGCGGACATCGCCAGCAATGAGGCAGCCGAACTGTTCATAACGAAAGATCCTTGCGGCGGCGGGATATGGCTCCGTCGAAAGCGCCGGTCAGGCCTGCATAGACGCCTTCGACAAAACGGGTGATTTCCGGGCCAGCCTTTGCCGGTGATCCGGCATCGAAGGGCGGATCTGGATCGTATTCGATCGACAGCTGAACTGCCTTCGCAATCTTTTCGCCCTGAAGGATGGAGGCGACCGTCAGTGCAAAGTCGCTGCCGGCAGTGACACCGGCACCGGTAATGACATTGCCATCGACAACCACTCGCTGCTGGGTCGGGATCGCGCCCAACTGGGCCAGTCGGTCGCGCACCAGCCAATGGCTGGTAGCCTTCTTGCCGCGCAGCAGCCCTGCCGATGCCAGAATCAGCGATCCGGTGCAGACCGAGGTAACGAAACGGGCTTTCACCGCGCGGGAGGAGAGGAAAGCGAGAATCTCGCGGTCTTCCATCATCGCGACCGTTCCTGCGCTTCCTCCGGGAACGAACAACAGTTCGACCTCATCGGGACATTCCGACAGAGTAGTGTTCGCTTCGACCCCGATCCCTGACGCCGGAACGACACCTTTCTCTTTCCAGACAATCCGGATGTCGTGCGATGCCATCGAGGAAAAGACTGCGAACGGCGCCACCAGATCGAGTGCGAACATGCCGGGGTAGGCCAGCATTGCAATAACCGGCCGACCCTTCGTTACCGCAGCCGCGATGCCGCCGACAGCAGCTACGGCACCCGCGCCGGCTGCGATCTGGAGAGCGGTCCTTCGATCCATGCCCAATTCGAGTCTCCTTCATTTGGTTAGTCTACACTAGCTTATTTTTGTTAGTGTTGACTAGTTTTTTGTGGCGTGTCAATAGAGGGGTGTCAAAAGCCACTGTCAGGAAACTCAATGAACGCCATTTCGCCGCATCAGACGTGGAACGAGGGACAACTTCTAGGAACCTCGGGGTGGCTGAAAATCGATCAGAATCGAATCGACGGATTCGGCCATCTGACCGACGATATCGAACCGCTGCACAACGATCCGGACTGGTGCCGCGACAACAGCCCCTTCGGCAAAACGATCGCTCATGGCTTTCTGACTCTGTCGATGTTGACCCGGTTCATTTCCGAGATCACCCTGAACGCCCTTGTCGGCACGACTGAAGGCCGCGGCTTTCCGCTGAACTACGGATTCGACAAGATTCGATTCATCGCCCCCGTTTCCGTCGGCAGCCGAATCCGCTGCCTCGCCACCTTGTGCAGCAGATCCACGCACCGCGACGGCGATCTGCTGCGTTTCGACGTCACAATCGAAATCGATGGAGAGGAAAAACCGGCCTTGACCGCCGAATGGCTCACACTGTGGGTCACTGATGGGACCATCGGTGCATGAATGGGTCGGCCCGTTCCGGCTCCGGCCAGGGCGCCCCATGGGGCCTCGCGGCGCTGCTGTTTCTGGCCAATAGTTTTTCGTTCGTCGACCGGATGGTGTTGACGCTGCTGGTTGAGCCGATCAAAGCGGATCTTGAAGTCAGCGACACCCAGATCAGCCTGCTGCATGGACTCGCCTTCGCGTCATTCTATGCGCTGGCTGGACTTCCGCTTGGCTATCTTGCCGACCGCTCGCACCGCCCGCGGCTGATGGCGATCGGTGCGACCATCTGGTCTGCCATGACGCTGGCAACCGGGCTGGCCCGCAGCTTTCCCCTGATGTTTGCAGCGCGGGCCGGGGTTGCGGTTGGCGAAGCTACCCTGTCGCCATCGGCAGTCTCGCTGCTGCGTGATCGGTTTGCGCCTGGCCTTGCCGCGCGGGCGATTGGCATCTTTCAGGCAGGGATCTTCGTGGGGAGCGCGCTGGCGCTGATCCTTGGCGGTCAGATCCTGACCGTGGCAGATCGTCTGCCTTGGCCCCTAGCCGGGCTTGCGCCCTGGCGGGTGGTGTTTGTTGTCGCCGGATTGCCGGGATTGGTGATCGCCGCCTTGATGCTGACGCTGCGTGAACCACGCGGTGTTTCAATTCCAGCCGACGGGTCCGCTCCGCGCGTCGGCGCAGCACTAGGCTACGTGCGTGCCAATCTGCGGACCATCGGTTGGTATATCGGTGGGGCGACCGCAATTACCATCCTGGCCTACGGGGTGCTGAGCTGGATGCCGACCGTCTTGATCAGGGTTCATGGCATGACCCAGCAGTCGGCCGGGCTGACGCTGGGGCTTGGCAACCTGCTTTGCGGCGTGGGCGGCGTTCTGACATCGGCTTGGGCGCTCGACAAGGCGTTGGCCAGGGGTCGCCGGACCGCGCCGGCTGAACTTCTCTTGCTTGCCTGCGGCCTGCTTGGAGTGGCAACGGTGGTGTTCGCCTTAGCACCCACAATCGCGTTCGCACTGCCGGCTGCGGCCGTGCTGATTTTCACACAGAGTCTGCCTTACGGTATCATTTCGGCATCGTTGGCCGAGCTAGTGCCAGCGCATCTGCGCGGGCAGATTGTTGCGCTCTACCTGCTGATCTCGAATCTTGCAGGTCTGACCCTGGGACCACTTATCGTCGCGCTCTTCACCGATCGCCTGTTTGCGGATCCGTCGAAAGTTGGTCTGTCGCTGGCGCTGCTTCCGGTTGTGACCCTACCTCTCGCTTGCGGCTTCCTGCTTGCTTGCCGCTCGGCGCTTGGTTCATTACATCTATCCCATGAACCTGCCCGCTGAATCCAGCCGCCAAAGCGATGTGTCAGTCAGCTTCCGTGAATGGCTGGTGGCCCGCCAAACAGGCGCCAAGGGCCGCCGCAAAGGCGAGCGAACGCGAGACCGAATCAGACTCGCCACGGTCGACTTGCTGAATGAAAGCGGATACCGGGAGCTGCGTGTCGCCGACGTATGCGACCGCGCGGAAATCACCGCGCCGGTGCTCTATCGCTATTTCGAAAGCAAACAGGCACTGGTCGAAGATGTCCTGCGCGAATTCCTTGCCCAGTTTTCACTTCAGCGCAGCAGGCAGCCGGCCACCAATGTGTTCGAATCGATCCTCGATGCAAACCTGCGGTGGCTGCAATGGTCGAGAGCGAATTCCGGCCTGATCCAGTGCCTGCTCGATTTCTCAAGCGAGATTCAGGAATTCGCAGATCTTTTTGCCAAGGCCAACAATGAGTGGCATCTGCGCACAGCCCATTCGATTATGCGCCGCTTCCCCCCTGCCAACACCAGTATCGACGAGATGCACCTCACCGTGATCGCACTGGGCGGCATGATGGATGACATTACCCGCCGCTTTTTTTCGATGCCGGACGAACACGTGTCAGGACTGGTGGCCAAGGTAGCACCAACCGATGAGAATCTCGCCAGATTCCTCACTGAAATCTGGTGTCGTGCAATTTATGGATCGGCCTGGAAATAGCAATGCCGTACGGGATCTTTCGTGAACTGGGGGCTGAATCCGAGAGCCATCACTTTCGGGATTCGATCGAGCTGAATCTCGAGGGTGACATTGCTAGCCTGCTTGATGGCGATTGAACTGAGACAACTAGGATACGCTGTTGTCTCAGCAAATGCACAAAGCTTCTCGCGGGTAACAGCTGCTTTGAGCTTAAGACAGTCCACACTCAGTCGCATAGTCTTGAGGCTTGGGGAACAGCTGGGCGTCAGATTCTTCGAATGCAATACACACGAGGCTGTACCAAGCGAAAGCGGTCAGGCCTTCATCCAGCAGACCCACCGCATCGTCACATCGGATGATTCGAGTGTGAAGGCGCGCCTCGGCTTCCGGCAATCGGGCTGGTTGCCTCCTGACATTTACTCGCCGTAATCATGGCCATTGAAATTCGCCACCTCAGAGCCGCCGTGGTCACAGCAGGGACGCAGAGCTTCTCGCGGGCAGCGAAGATACTCTGCGTCAAGCAATCTGCGCTCAGTCGGCGAGTCCAGGCGCTTGAGCAGATGCTTGGGGTTCAATTGTTCGAGCGTACCAAGCGCGGAACCTTTGCAACTGAGAACGGCAAGGCATTTTTGGCGGTAGCGGAGCGGATCGTCACCGACATCGACAACCTCCTGACCACGGCCAAGAATGTAAGTTATGGCGAGCTGGGTCGCCTTGCCATCGGTTTCAGCTCGTCGCTGATGACTGGCAATTTGCGGCATGCCATCGGCGATTACATTGACCGCTATCCCGACGTGCAGCTCGACGGCATCGAAGGTGGCACGGAAAAACTGTTCTCGGGCCTCCAAGCGTGCATGGTCGATGCCGCCATCACGCCGGCACACATTGCCGAACCCGGTATCACCAGACGCAATCTATGGACCGAACGGCTGGTGGTCGCGGTGCCGGAAGGCCATCGACTGACCGAAGCGGATGCGGTCCACTGGACCGACTTGCGGAACGAAGTGTTCGTGCTGCCAACACAGGGCATCGGGCCCGTTGTTTCCGAACTGCTTGCAGTCAGACTCGGCGCGCATGGCCACCGAGCAAAAATCATCGCCCAGGACACCAGCATCGAAAGTGTAATCAGCACGGTGACGATCGGGCGCTACATCACGATTGCGACCGAAGCCTCAACGGGCGTGAACTGGCCTGAGCTCAAATTCCTCGAGATTGCCGATAATGGCGGACCGGCCCGGCTCGAATTCGCGCTCTACTGGCGTCCGGACAATCAGAACCCGGCATTGGCCAAATTCCTCAAATTGCTCCAGGAGCGTTACCCGGCAATTCAGGGCGAGTGATTGCCCTTGCGGGACTTCGCAAAACTCCGGTCGGTGGCGATGAACCGCTCGATCATCGCCGGGATCAGCCGTTCGGGCGCGGGCGCGCCCTTGGTCTCGCCGCCATTGACTGCAAGCGCATAGGCGACAAGGTCGCGGTGCAGCCGGGCATTGATTTCGACGGTCAACCGAACCGGTTTCTCGTCTGCAAGGTCGGTGAGCTTCAGGCGCGTCATGGCGCTGCTCCTGCTGGCGAGAGGATCAGGTCGCGCGTGACGATGACCCGGACGGAAAAGCCCGGCCGGATCGTCAGCGTCGGCGGGATGCTGAGCTGGCGTCGCACGATTTCCTGACCGGCCTGATTGATGCTGCCCTGGGTGCCGGTCCGCAGCGCGCGGACCAGCGTGTCGTCGCTGCCCGATCCCAGCTCGGTCCCCATGCCCAGCACGGTCGAGATCAGCGCGGCCTTGGCCAGACTGCCCCAATGGAAGTTCACGCCGTCCTGCAAACCGGCGAACCCGCGCCCATCGGCACCGGGTTGGCGGTCGAGCTGGATCGAGCGGCCATCGGGCAGGATCAGCCGGGTCCAAGCGAGTAGAACGCGGGACTGACCGGTGCTGGCTTCAGCGTCGTAGTCGCCGATCAGCCGCGCCCCTTGCGGGATCAGAAGGATGCGCCCGGTCGGACTGTCATAGACATTCTGCGTGACTTGCGCGGTGATCTGGCCGGGCAGGTCCGATCTGATGCCGGTAATCAGCGCAGCCGGAATGATGCTGCCCGCTTGCAGGATATGCGGGTCGGGTGGCAACGCGAGGCCGTAGGACGACAGCGTGCGACGGTCGCCAGCACGATCAAGAAACGCCTGTTTCGGCGAGACCCGCGCTGTTGGATCGGCTGGTGCAGCCGCCACAGGAGCAAAGCCAGAAGAAGGTTCGCCGCCAGCCTGACCGGTGTTAGCCGATCCGGGGCTTCCTCCTGACCCAGCCAGGAACAATCGGCTGGTCCGCGCGGCGTCGCGTTCCTGCGCCGCAAGCTGGAGCGCTTGCTGGGCTGCGCTCGCCTCGGGAGACAAAGGCGGCTGTCCCGGTCCGACCGGCGGCAATGCCGCAACGCCGCCATTGCGCTGCGCATCTAGGATCGGCTTACCGAGATCGCCGGGAAGCGGCGGACCGAGCTTGGGCACGTCGCCATAGTCCTTTGGCGCACCCGCCAACGCGTCGGCGGTGGACTTGCCGTCGCTGACCAGCAATTCGGCGGGGGCTTCGCGGCCCTTGTCATAGAGCGCGTAGCCAAAGGCCCCGCCGATTGCCGCTAGGGTCACGGCGCTGGCGATGCCGACGGTCTTGCGCGACAGGCGCATCACCGTTGGAAGTGGCGGCCGGAGCCGCAGGTCGGGAGGATTGGCCTTGGGCGCTGGCGACGCTGCGGCGGCAGGTGCGGGCGTTGCTGAAGCTTTCGGCACAGCTGGGGTTTCCTCGGTCATCGCCGCCGCTCCCGGACATCGCGGGTTATGCGCACCCGCTGTTCGCTGCGCTTGTCGCCCATCCGGAGTTCGGCTTCGGCGAACAGCCGATCGACGATGATGTAGTGTCCGGAAACGCGATAGTTGACCAGTTCACCTTCACCGCTTGCACCGATCACAAACACCGGTGGCATTTCACCGCGCGCGATGCTTTCGGGAAACTCGATGAATGTCCGCACCCCGTCGTCGAACACGCGCACCGGTCGCCAGTCGGGGCGGTCGCCCGAGATACGATAACCGAATGTGAGGTTGGGGAGCGCAATCCCGGCAGCGATGGGCGCGACCGCCTCGGCAGCACTTGCGCGGCCCCGGATCGCGATCAGTTCATCCTGGGGATAGGTCCAGGAGACCGAGGCCATGTAGGTCGAAGTGCTGGCGCGCAGTTCGAGATGATAGGTCCGCCGGTCGGTGTTGATGATGAGGTTGGTGGCAAGGTCGCTGCGCGTCGGCTTGACGAGGATGTGGACGCGGGTTGCATTTCCGGTGCCGCTGGTCGTGTCGCCGATGATCCAGCGCACGGTGTCGCCCGCCGCGACCGGCCCCGTGCCGACCAATTGCTCGCCGGACTGGAGGGCGATGTCGGTGATCTGGCCGGGTGCGGCATAGACCTGATAAAGCGCGCCTTCGGCCCAGACGAACCGCTGCATGGCGTTGATGAAGCCGTCGCGTCGCGGCTCGACCCGTGCAGCCTCATTCGCCGCTCCCACCCTGACCACCGGAGCAGGGGAACTCCGGGTCGGGCGGGAGCGGCTCGCGGCGTGGGGGAGGCGCCGCGGAGCTGGTTTGAGCTGGCCGGGGAGCGGCAGTGGAACGGGGATGGCGATCACCTGCGGCGCCTGAGCTGCCGGCTCGGCTTGCAGGATGGGTGCCGGTTGCTGCGCCCAGGCCGGGGGCGCGGCGAGACCGATAATGGCGAGCATTGTCGCGGCTTTGCGTGTCTTGTGATAGCGGGTCATTGTCCAAGCTCCTTCGACCAGTTGATGGCATTGACGAACAGCCCGAGCGGGTTCTTGCGGAGCGCGTCGGGTGTCTTGGGGGTCTGGATCGTCACCGTGACGATCGCCGACCAGCGGGTGGTCTCGGCAAGGCTGCCGTCCTGATAGCGGCGCTCGACCCAGGCGACGCGGAAGCTCGTGTTCGACGCGCGGATCACGCTGGCGACATCGACGCCGACCTGGACCTTGCCTACAGCCGAGAAGGGGTCGTTGGCGCGGGCGTAATCGTTCAAGGCAAGCGCGCCTTGCGGGCTGGTGAAGTCGTAGGCCCGGAGCCAGTTCTCGCGCACGATGATCGCGTCGGCAGGAATGCTGCGGACTTGCTCGATAAAGCGCGCGAGGTGGAACGCGATCTGCGGATCGCTCGGCTGCCAGTCGGCATTGGCGGGGGCGACCGCTTGCGCTTCGCCGAGCTTGTCGACTTCGACCACCCAGGGAACGATGCTTCCGCGTGCACCCTGCCAGATGATCCCGGCGGTCAGCGTGCCCGACAGAGCGAGTGTTCCGAAGAAGGCCAGCCGCCAGTTCCTGGCCTGGACGCGAGCCGAACCGATACGGTCGTCCCAGGCCTGCGCCGCGCGCTGATAGGGGGTGACGGGTTCGGGTGTCTCGCCGTAGCGAATCGAGGGGCGTCGAAACATGGGTTATTCCTTTGGCTGCGAGTCGATGGTGGTTCCCGCGCCGCCGCCATCGCCCGACTTGAGCGTGTGCGCGGCGATCTGCGCGGAATGAAGGATGGCCTGGCGGTCCTTCATCGCCTTGGCCCAAGCGGGCGGACCGGATGCCGTTTGGGCATCGGCGGGCGGCGATGCGCCGGGAGCGGGAATGATCTTGCCGCCGGTCGCGCCAATCGCGCTGCGCGCACCGTCCTTGAAGCTCTGCTGCAAACCTTCGGCTGATTTGCGTAAGGGTGACATGGCGGCACCGCCCGCGGCCTGGCCGACCGCACCGATTCCCGATGCCACCGCGCCGGGGCCGGACTTGCCCGCCGATCCAAGCGAATAGGCCATTGT
>JABFRE010000123.1 GCA_013141325.1 Novosphingobium sp. | reverse complement strand
CCAGGTGAGTCGGCCCGTCGGCCTTGTTGAGGTCATCGGCCAGCTTCCACAGCATCGTGGTATAGCCGTAAACCGCGCCAACCGGCGTTCCCTGCGGGTTGGTCAGCGGCGGCAGGCGGTGATAGGCGCGGAAGATATAGGCCGATCCATCGACCAGATAGAGATGCTGCTTGGGCTCCATGCCCGCAGGACTAGCAGCATGGGGGCGGCGGGGTAAGTCCGGCGAAAAAATCCTTCACCGGGCGGATCGAACCCCGGAAAGGGCTGTTTTCAGCGCGTCACACCCTCGCCACAATTGGCTGGCAGTGTCGCAAATGCGCCAAAATGTGTGCATGGAATCGGGTGCAGCGCGACTATCGCTTGCATCGTCCTGCGAAGGGCATTATTTGTCCGCGCGAAGTCTACCGATAAGGTAGGCTTTCCGCACGGTCACGTATGCCTTGTGCAGTTTCTGCATGGCGCACAGCGAACCGCGCGTGGTCCACTCGCTGTTCAAGGAATACCATTCATGCGCAAGATCGTTCTCGCTGCTGTCGCCGCTGCCGGCGCTCTCGCTCTGTCGGCCTGCTCGGCTGAAAAGGCTGAAGACGCCGCTGCCGCTGCTTCGGACACTGCCACCGACGCTGCTGCCGCCGCTTCGGACGTTGCCACCGACGCCGCTGCCGCTGCTTCGGGCGCTGCTGACGCTGCTGCCGGTGCCGCTTCGGGCGCTGCCGACGCTGCCGCTGGTGCCGCGACCGCCGCTTCGGGCGCCGCTGCCGATGCCGCTGCTGCTGCTTCGGACGCTGCCAAGAAGATGTAATCTTCGCCGATTGGCAAAAGAATCGGGGCGCGGAGGGCAACCTTCGCGCCCCTTTTCTTTTGTCCGGAGCAGACGGCTAGTGCTTGATCTGATTTAATCGCTCGATTAACACCGCAGGCTCGAGGGCCCATCCGGTCCCGGAGGATGCTGCGGCATGACCCAAGCCCCCGCCCTGCTGCTGGAAGACGGACTGGCCCGGGCGCTGGCGCGAATCGGCTTGCCGGCTCCGCACGGGCTCGAACGGCTGTCGGGCGGCGCCAACATGGAAAGCTGGCGCTTTCAGACGGGAGCGGCGGACTGCGTGCTGCGCCGCGCGCCGTCGGCCGAAATGATGGCAGGACGGCCGCTCGACCACGCTGCCGAAGCCGCGCTGATCCGTGCCGCCCGCGCGGCGGGCGTGCTCGCCCCCGAGGTGCTGGTCGAGCTTGAGCCCGGCGACGGGATCGGCTCGGGCTTCGTAATGCGGGCGTTGCCCGGCACGCCCGATCCCAGGACCATTCTTGACGAGGCCGATCCCACAGTGCTGATCGGCGATATCGCGCGCGAACTGGTTGCGGTCCATGCCGCCGACTGCACCGGGCTGACCGTGCCGGTGCTGGATACCACTGCGGCCCTGGCCGAGCTCAAGGACCGATTTCTGCGCTATGGCGGGGATCGTCCTATTCTGGCCCTGGCCTTGCGCTGGCTCGAAAATAGCCTTCCCGCTCCGGTCGCGCCGCGTCTGGTCCACGGCGACTTCCGGCTGGGCAACCTGCTGGTCGAAGCCGGGCGGCTGACCGGCGTGCTCGACTGGGAACTGGCCCACCTGGGCGATCCGCACGAGGATATGGCCTTCGGCTGCATGACCGTCTGGCGCTTTTCCCGGCCCGACCGGCCGGGCTACGGCCTGACCACGATCGCACAGCTGGCCGAAGCCTACGAAGCCGCAGGCGGCGCCCGGTTCGATCCGGCCCAGTTCCGGTTCTGGACGATCTACCGCACCGTCTGGTGGGCGCTGGGCTGCCTGCAGATGGGCGAGTTCTGGCGCGCCGGGCATGACCGGTCGCTCGAACGGGTGGTGGTGGCGCGCCGCGCCGCCGAGCAGGAGCTTGACCTGTTGCTGCTGCTGGAAGAGCTGGCCCCGCAGGCCGAGCGCGAGCGTCCCCTGCCGCCCGCCGCCGATCCGCTCGCGCACGGGACCGGTGAACCAAGCGGCGCCGAAATCCTCACCGCCGTCTCCGAATGGCTGGGCAGCGATGTGAAGCCGCTGGTCAACGGACGCGCCAGGTTCGACCTCGCGGTGGCGCGCAACGCGCTGGGGATCGTTGCGCGCGAATTGGCGCAGCGGCCTCAGGCCGCCGACGCCGCGCTGGCTGCCGATCTGCTGGTCGGCACGGCCGACCTTTCCACACCCGGCCTCCTTGCCCGCCTGCGCCGCATGGCGCTGGACAAGCTGGCCGCCGACATGCCGAAATATCCGGCCCTCGCTGCGGCGCGGGCAACATGGGAAGGATCGTAGGATGGATTTTTCGCTGCCACAGGATCTGGTCGCCTATCTGGCCGAGCTCGACGCCTTCATCGAGGCCGAAATCCGCCCGCTTGAGCAGCAGGACGACAACATCCGCTTTTTCGATCACCGCCGCGAATGGGCGCGGACCGATTTCGAGAACGGCGGCCTGCCCCGCCACGAATGGGAAGCGCTGCTGCGCGAAGCCTCGATCCGCGCCGACAGGGCCGGCCACTGGCGCTTTTCCGCCCCCAAGAAATACGGCGGCAAGGATGGCTCCAACCTGTGGATGGCGGTGATCCGTGATCGCTTCACCCAGATGGGGCTGGGGCTGCACAACGATCTCCAGAACGAGCATTCGATTGTCGGCAACTTTCCCTTCGTCAACATGTTCGAGCATTTCGGCACCGAAGAGCAGCAGCACGAATTCATCACCGGCGGCTTCGAGCGCCAGCGCCGCGTCGCCTTCGGCCTGACCGAACCGCACCACGGATCGGATGCCACCCACATGGAAACCGTCGCCGTGCGCGAAACCCGGGGCGGCGTGGCCGGCTGGCGGATCGACGGCGAGAAGATGTGGATCACCGGCATGCATGTCGCGACGCACTGCGCGGCGTTCTGCCGGACCAGCGGCAAGGCCGGCGATGCCAAGGGGATCACCTGCCTGCTGGTGCCGATCGACACGCCCGGGATGGTGGTTGACGAATACATGTGGACCTTCAACATGCCCACCGACCACCCGCGGATGCATTTCGAGGATTGCTGGGTGCCGGAATCGGCCGAGCTTGGCCCGGTCGATGGCGGGCTGTCGATCGCGCAAAGCTTCGTCCACCAGAACCGCATCCGCCAGGCGGCCAGCAGCCTGGGCGCAGCGACCTATTGCGTCGAGGAATCCGTGAAATACGCGCGGGAGCGTAAGCCATTCGGAGCCGATCTGGCCCGCAACCAGGCGATCCAGTTCCCGCTGGTGGAACTGGCCACCCAGTGCGAAATGCTGCGCACGCTGATCTACAAGACCGCCTGGGAAATGGATCAGCTGCCCCACAAGGAGCTGGAGCATCAGCTGTCCGACAAGATCAGCATGTGCAACTACTACGCCAACCGGCTGGTCTGCGAAGCGGCCGATCGGGCGATGCAGGTCCACGGCGGGATCGGTTATTCACGGCACAAGCCGTTCGAACACATCTACCGCCACCACCGCCGCTACCGGATCACCGAAGGCGCCGAGGAAATCCAGATGCGCAAGGTTGGAGCCTACCTGTTCGGCTATCT
>JABFRE010000217.1 GCA_013141325.1 Novosphingobium sp. | reverse complement strand
GCATGGCCGACATCGAAGCCCTCGCCAAGGAGCTGTAAGTCATGGAAAATCGCCTGTTTGACCTTACCGGGATGACCGCCCTTGTGACCGGCGCTGCCGGGGGGATTGGCTCGGCAATCAGCCATGCCCTGGCCCGGCAGGGGGCGCGGCTGGCGCTTTCGGGAACGAATCCGGGCAAGTTGCGGGCATTCCGCGAGGAGCTCAACGATACCTACGGCCACGATCACATCGAGATTACGTGCGACCTTTCCAACAGCGAGCAGGTGGAACATCTGGTTCCCGCCACCGTCGATTCACTGGGCAAGATCGATATCCTGGTCAACAACGCCGGGATCACCCGTGACAATCTGGCAATGCGGATGAAAGACGAGGAGTGGGATGCGGTGATCCGGGTCAACCTCGAAGCCGCGTTCCGGCTGATGCGGGCCGCGTGCAAGCCGATGATGAAGGCCCGCCACGGGCGCATCATCACCATCACCAGCGTGGTCGGCGCCACCGGCAATCCCGGGCAGGTGAACTACGCCGCCGCCAAGGCCGGGCTGGTCGGCATGTCGAAGTCGCTGGGGCAGGAAGTCGCCAACCGCGGGATCACGGTCAACTGCGTAGCGCCGGGCTTCATCCGTACCGCGATGACCGACGTTCTGCCCGATGCCCAGAAGGACGCGCTCAATGCGCGGATTCCGATGGGCCGGATGGGCGAGGGCGAGGATATCGGCGCGGCCGTGGCCTATCTCGCCAGCAAGGAAGCCGGTTACGTCACCGGACAGACCCTGCACGTCAACGGCGGGATGGCGATGATTTCCTGAAGAGGCAGATCGGGCGGGCGGACGTCGCCTCGCAAACAGCGCATTTATCCCCAGATTCGCCCCTTTTCGGTGCCTCTCATCTTGCCCGAATGCCCTCTGGCGCTAAGGAAGGAAGTCCGAAGCGGCGGCGCACAGCCGATTCCGGACATGTGCGCCCAAGGGGACACGATACGACCATGAAGGCCACCATCGAACGCGCGACGCTGCTCAAGTGCCTGTCGCACGTCCAGTCTGTCGTTGAGCGGCGGAACACCATTCCGATCCTCTCCAACGTCCTGATCGAGGCATCGGGCGACGGCACCGTCAAGGTGATGGCCACCGACCTTGACCTGCAAGTGGTGGAGAGCCTGGGGGCTGTCTCGGTCGAAAGCGCCGGGGCGATCACCGTCTCCGCTCACCTGCTGTTCGACATTGCCCGCAAGCTGCCCGACGGCAGCCAGGTCAGTCTCGAAACCGCTGACAACCGCATGGCGGTCAAGGCCGGGCGCAGCCGGTTCAGCCTGCCGACCTTGCCGCGCGATGATTTCCCGATGATCGTCGAAGGCGATCTGCCGACCAGTTTCGAACTGCCCGCGGCGACCCTGGCCCAGCTGATTGACCGCACCCGCTTTGCGATCAGCACCGAGGAAACCCGCTATTACCTGAACGGCATCTTCATCCACGTTTCGGACGAAGAGCTGAAGGCCGCCGCGACCGACGGGCACCGGCTGGCGCGCTACACGATCAAGCGGCCTGACGGGGCCGAGGGCATGCCCGACGTCATCGTCCCGCGCAAATGCGTGGCCGAGCTGCGCAAGCTGCTCGAAGAGGCGCTGGATTCCAACGTCCTGATTGATCTGTCGGCCAGCAAGATCCGCTTTACCCTGGGCGGCGAAAGCGGCGTGGTGCTGACCAGCAAGCTGATCGACGGGACCTTCCCCGATTACACCCGCGTGATCCCGACCGGGAACGACAAGCTGCTCAAACTCGATCCCAGGAGCTTCTGGGAAGGGGTCGACCGCGTCGCCACCATCGCCACCGAAAAGACCCGCGCGGTCAAGATGGCGCTGGAAAACGACAAGGTCACCCTGTCGGTCACCTCGCCCGACAACGGCACGGCGGCCGAAGAGGTTCCGGCGGACTATTCCTCGGCCGGGTTCGAGATCGGCTTTAACGCCAACTACCTCAAGGACATCCTCGGCCAGATCGAAGGCGACACGGTGGAGCTGCACCTGGCCGATGCCGGCGCGCCGACCTTGATCCGCCAGGACGACAAGAGCCCGGCACTCTACGTACTGATGCCGATGCGGGTGTAGGAGTTGACCGAGGGCATCATCATCTTTCCAAACGCTCACCAACGAAAGTATCTGGAGCGGGCGGATGAGGAAAACCCAAACAATGCTAGGGTCGCCCGTCATCCTCACAAGGCGTATTCTCAGTGCATCGATGCTGGTTGGCTCGAGGAGCTGGTTCACCCTCACGCCGGGTGCCTATTTTTCAGACTGACTCAAGCTGGCGAGTTTGCACTGCGTAGCAAGCCTGCCAAACGCGTCCGTGCTACACGGCGTCTCGTCGGGGCTCCTCCAAGAGTCGCACCGGCACCACAACGATGGCGGACAATCTCATGAGCAGCATCGTCCAAGTTAAACGCAATTCCATAGCCGAAACACGAATCGTCGAGGACGCGCCGATGCCGCTAAGCGATGGCGCGGCTCGGCTGAGGATCGAGAGCTTTTCGGTTACCGCCAACAACGTGACCTATGCGGTGGTTGGCGATGCCTTTGGGTACTGGAACTTTTTCCCGGGCGAAGGGGAGTGGGGCGTGGTGCCGATGTGGGGCCATGCCGTGGTCGAGCAATCGAACCATCCGGAGCTGGCAGTAGGTGAGCGTGTGTACGGTTATCTGCCGATGGGCACGCACCTGGATGTGTGGCCGGTCGGGATAACGCCAGGCGGGTTCAGCGACGGAGCGCCGCACCGCCAGCCGATGAGCCCGATCTACAACCAGTACAGCCGCCTGGCTGCGGATCCCGAGCACGACCCGGCCCGCGAAGCGGAGCGGATGATCTTCGGACCGCTGTTCAAGACCGGTTTTCTCATCGAAAGCATGATGCGGCGCGACGGTTGGTTCGGGGCGGAAGCGGTGGTGATCACCTCGGCCTCGTCGAAAACCGCTATGGCGCTGGCCAGCGTCGCGCGCGACAAATCGCCCCAGGTGCTGCGGATCGGGCTGACCTCGGCGGGCAATGTCGATTTCGTGCGCGGCGGCGGGTTCTATGACGCGGTGCTCGCCTACGACGCGGTTGATCAGCTGCCGCAGGTGCCCAGCGTGTCGGTAGACTTTGCGGGCAATGCCGCGCTGCTGCACGCCATTCACACCGTTCTGGGCGACCGGCTGAAGTATTCCTGCACGGTAGGCGCCACCCATGTCGGCGCGGGGTTTGGCCGCGACAACGGCCCGATTCCGGGCCCGGCACCGGTCCTGTTCTTTGCACCCGACCATGCCGTTGCCGCGATCAAGGAGCTCGGCCCCAAGGGTTTCGGCGAGGCGGTCGGCCAAAGCTGGCACCGCTTCATCGGCGAGGCTGGCGGGGCCGTAACGGTGGACGAACGGACCGGGCTTGAGGCGGCCCGCGCCGCCTTCGTCGACACTGCGCAGGGCACGGCCGATCCGGCGGTCGGTATCGTGATCAGGCCCTAGTGGCCTAAATATCCACCACGATCTTGCCGAAATGCTTGTTTGCCGCCTGATGGCGAAAGGCGTCGGCCAGGCTGGCCAGCGGAAAATGGTCGCTGATGATCGGCTTGATCCCGTTCGCCTCGATTCCGGCGATCATCGCCTGCTGCTGGTCGCGGCTGCCGACGGTCAGGCCCTGAACGCGCAGGTTCTTGGCCATCAGCAGCGCGGTCTGGACCGGCCCGGCGAAACCGGCGAGCACCCCGATCAAGGCAACATGGCCGCCAACGCGGGTGGCCATCATTGATTGGTCGAGCGTTCCCGCGCCGCCAATCTCGACCACGCAGTCCACGCCGTTGCCGCCGGTCAGTTCCAGCGCCTTCATCCCCCAGGCCGGGGTTTCGGTGTAGTTGATCAGATGATCCGCGCCGAGTGCCTTGAGGCGTTCCAGCTTCGCGTCCGATGAGGATGTTGCGATCACGGTTGCCCCCGCCGCCTTGGCGAATTGCAGCGCAAAGACCGACACGCCGCCGCTGCCCTGGACCAGCACGGTTGATCCCGGCTTTACCGTTCCATCGACGAACAGCGCCCGCCAGGCGGTCAGGCCCGCACAGGTCAGCGTGGCTGCTTCGGCGGCGGAATAGCCACTGGGAACGCGGGTGAACCAATGCTCGGGCGCAACCACCGCCGCGCGGGCATAGCCGTCGATCCCGTCGCCTGGGACCCCGCGAAAGGCGGTGGCAGGCGGGGTGCCGTCGATCCATTCCGGGAAGAAGATCGAGACCACCAGATCGCCCGGCTTGAACTGGGTGACGCCTGCGCCGACGGCCTCGACCGTTCCGGCCCCGTCCGACATCGGGATGCGTCCGGCCTCTGCCGGGATCATCCCGGTGACCACCGCGAAATCGTGATAGTTGAGCGACGAGGCCGCCAGCTTTACCCGGATTTCACCGGGGCCGGGCTGGCCGGGATCCGCCACCGTGGTGGGCAGCAGGGTGTCGAGACTGGCGGGTGAACCGACGCGGACCGCGGCAAGACTCACTCTGCTGCCTCCAGCATCGCCGCTTGCTGGGGTCCACGGATCAGGCCGCCGGGGGTGGCCTTGGTCCAGGTTCCGTCGCGGAAGGTCATCACGCCGCTCTTGATCGTGCAGATATAACCGACCGCCTTCTGCAGCAGACGCTTGCCGCCGGCGGGCAGATCGAAGGCCAGCCATGGCTTGCCCAGCTTGATCGCATCGAAATCGATGACGTTGAGGTCTGCCAGATAGCCCGCCGCGACCAGGCCGCGATCGTCAAGGCCATAGAGCCGCGCGGTATCGCGGCACTGGCGTTTCACGGCGCTTTCAAGGCTGATCCGTCCTCCGCGCTTGCGGTCGCGCACCCAGTGCTGGAGCATGAAGGTGGGGCTCGCCGCATCGCAGATCGTACCGCAGTGTGCCCCACCGTCCGACAGCGAATTGACGCAGTCGTCGCTGTTCTGCAGCGCCTCGAGGAAATCGAGGTTGCCATCGGCGTAGTTGAGCAGCGGCAGGTAGATGAACCCCTTACCGTCATTTGCGCACAGCAGATCATAGGCGTATTCATCCGGTGTCACGCCGCGTGCGGCGGCGCGCAATGCCAGGCTTGCATCGGCCTGCGGTTCGTAGTCGAAATCGTCGTCCATCTCGAACTGCATCGTCCAGCCGCCGCAAACCACCATGATCAGACCGATAATATCTTGATTGACCTCGGAAAAGTCACTCTCCTCGGCCAGCAATCTGGCCTTGAACCCGGGATCGAGCAGCCTGGCCTTTTGCTCCTCCCACGGCAGATCGGCGATTGCCATGTAGCTGGGCTTGAGCCGGAACGGATGGACCGTGCCCTGCCAGGCCATGACGATCCCGTTGCCGCGCAGCGCGATCTGGGCGACGATGTTGGCGCCGTTGTCATTCTCTGCCCGCATCGCCGCAATCTGCTCATCCAGTGGCATTTCCTTGGCGATCGATTGCAGCGCGGCGTAGGTGCAGGGCAGGCCGGTTTCGCGGCTGAGCGCGCCCATCCAACCAAATTCGTCCCATTCGCGGCGCATGTCGCTGGCCATTTCGAACACCCCGTGCCCGGCCCGGCCCATCGCCCGGCCGATCTCGATCAGTTCTTCCTTGGTCGCCGTGGTGCCGGGCACCACTTCGCCGTCGATCGAACGGTGCAGGACCGTGCGGCTGGTCGAAAAGCCCAGCGCACCCGCGCGCACGCCGTCCTCGACGATGGCGGCCATCTTGGCAATGTCATCGGCGGTGGGGACTGCACCGGGCTTTTCCCGGTCGCCCAGTACATAAGCCCGTACTGCGCCGTGCGGGACGTGGGTGGCCACATCGACGCTGCGCGGCATCCGTTCCAGCGCATCGAGGTATTGGGGGAAGGTTTCCCAGTCCCACTTCATCCCTTCGGCCAGTGCGGTGCCGGGGATATCCTCCACCCCCTCCATCAGCTCGATCAGCCACTGATGCCGGTCGGGCGCGGCGGGGGCGAAGCCGACCCCACAATTGCCCATGACCACGGTGGTGACACCGTGCCAGCTCGACGGGGCCATTTCGGCGTCCCAGGTGGCCTGGCCGTCATAGTGCGTGTGAATATCGACCCAGCCAGGCGCGACGATCTTGCCGCTGGCGTCGATTTCGTCCGCGGCATCGCCGCGCACCGTGCCCACGGCGGCGATCAGCCCGTCCTTCACCGCCACATCGCCGACAAAGCGCGGGGCACCGGTTCCGTCGACGATGGTTCCGCCGCGAACGATCAGATCATAGGTTGGCATGGGCTCTCTCCGGTTGCCGCGACTCCTGCGCAGGCTTAACCGGGCGATTAAATCATGGGATAGCAGTTAGGGCAAGCAAAGAACCCCTCTGTCAGCGGTGACTTACTCTCCACGCGCCTTGATCATGTCTTCTACAGCCACAAACTTTTCCCGCGGAGCGCCGGTGCGGGCGCGGGCCTCTTCTTCGGCTTCGATCTTCTTCCAGTCGCGGAAGGTGACCACCTCCAGCTTGCGCTCGGCGGCCAGGGCGTCGAAGCCGCGGCGGCCCTGCTTGACCTCGTGGTACAGCGCACCCGAATCCAGGTCCTCGGCGATTTTTTCAACCACGCCGAAGCCGTCGGGGCGGTTGGTGCCGATCGTGCCCGAGGGGCCGCGCCGGGCCCAGCCGACGCAGTACAGACCCGGGAGGATCCGCCCCTCATCGTTGGCGAAGCGGCCAGCGCCTTCCTCGAACGGCACGCCGGGAATTGGCGAGGTCTTGTAGCCGATTGCGGTCACCACCAGACTGCACGGAATGGTGTAGGTCTCGCCGGTGCCGCTGGCCCGCCCTTCGCTGTCGAGCGCGGTGCGCTCGATCTCGATCCCGCTGACCGTGCCATCGCCCAGGATCGCGCGGGGGCTGGCGAAGAAGTCGAATTCGATCTCGACCGGCTTGTCGCAGCGGAATTCTTCGGGGATCGCGGCGAAGCTGCGCAGATGGGTGACCGACTTGCGCTGGCCGGGCTCCAGGAACAGGTCCTCTTCCTCGGCTGGAAGATCGGCCGGATCGACCCGCGGGCAGGCGCGGGTCAGGTGACCCAGCTCGCCCAGCTCCTTGGGGGTCATCGCGATCTGGTGCGGGCCGCGTCGGCCCAGGATGGTGATCTGTTCGATATGCGATTTCTGCAGCGCATGCAGCGCGTGGGCGACAATATCGCTGCCGTGGAACTCGTCGGCGGTCTTGGAGAGGATCCGCGCCACATCGAGCGCGACATTGCCGTTGCCGATCACCACGGCATGCCGCCCCGACAGATCGGGACTGAGCTTGGCGAACTGCGGATGGCCGTTGTACCAGCCGACAAAAGCCGCGCTGCCGAAGACGTTCTCCAGCCCCTCACCGGGGATCCCGGCGGGCTTGTCGTTGGGCGCGCCGGTGGCCAGCACCACCGCATCGTAGAGCCCCTGAAGTTCGGCGATGCTGACATCCTCGCCGATCGTGACGTTGCCGACAAAGCGGACGTTTTCGGAGAGAGCCGTGCCTTCATAGCGCTTGGCCACGCCCTTGATCGACTGGTGATCGGGCGCCACGCCGGTGCGGATCAGGCCGTAAGGCACGGGAAGCAGATCGAAGATATCGACCCGCACCCCATCGCCCCATTGCTTTTGCGCGGCCTCCGCCGTGTAGTATCCCGCCGGACCCGAACCGATGATCGCGATGTGGCGCATTTTGCCTAGGCCGCCTTCCGGTCCGCGCGATCGGGCGCGTCCAGAAAACCGCGCAGCGACGAAATCGTCTGTTCGCGGTGGGTCAGCATGAACAGGTGCCCGCCCTGCTCGAAAATCTCCAGCCGGCTGTGCGGGATCAGCGATTCCAGGATCTTGCCGTTGGTCAGCGGCACGATCTGATCCTCATCGCCCATCATGATCAGCACGTCCTTCTTGAGGAACGGCAGCGCGGGGGCGCTGGTCCAGCCGAGCATGCACAGCAACTGGTAGACATAGCCGCGCGGGGTAGGCGGGGTCAGGCGGCTGATGTGTTCGGCCTTGCCCCCGGTCAGCCCGCCGTAAAGTGTGCGGAAATGTTGTTCCATGAAGGCCGCGTCGACATAGCGACGCGGGTTGGCCATCTTGGTCAGCGCCGCCGGATTGCCGGGCACCATGAACATGCCCGCAGTGGTTGCGGCCAGCACCAATCGCCGCACCCGGTTGCCGTGCTGCAGCGCGAAATGCTGCGCCATCGCGCCGCCCCATGACACGCCCATCACGTCAACCTGCTCGGCGCCAAAGCGCCCCAGCAGTTCCTTGGCGATCCAGCTCATGGTAAAGGGGTTGTAGGGCACCAGCGGTTCGGGGCTGCCGCCCACGCCGGGCATGTCGAACATGATGAACGGGCGTTCGGTCAGGGCCTCGGCCAGCGGAGCCACCGCCTCGATATTGGCGCCGATGCCGTTGAAGAACAGGATCGGCAGGTGCTCGCTTGGCTGGTCCCAGCGCCAGCGCGCGACGCGCAAGGTGCGCCCGCCGACGGTTTCCATCGAGAATTCGGCAGTGATGTCCACGCTCACAGGGTTTATGTTCCTCAGGCTTGTTCGAGCACGTAGAGGCCGGGTGCGGCTTCCATGGCCGGATGCTTCTTGCTGCCAAGGGACTTGGGTGCGGCCACCTGCTTGCCCGAGCGCTTTTGCACCCATTCCATCCAGAACGGCCACCAGCTTCCGGCCACTTCCTCGGTGCCCTTGAGCCACGCGTCAACGTCTGCGGGCGGATGGCCGGACTTTGTCGACACAAAATACTTGGCCTTGGGGTTGCCCGGCGGGTTGAGGATCGCCTGCATGTGTCCCGACTGGCTGAGCACGAAGGTCACGTCCTTCGATCCGAACAGCCGGGTCGAGCGATAGCACGCGCGCCACGGCGTGATGTGATCGGTAACCCCGCCCAGCAGGAACAGATCGCTGGTCACCTTTGAGAGGTCCACCTTGTGACCGACCATTTCCACCGCGCCCCTTTTCGTGAAGGCCAGGGTTTCAAAGATGTCGAGGAAATCGCCCATCAGCGCCGCAGAAAGGTTGGTGGCATCCGCGTTCCAGAACAACACATCGAAAGCCGGCGGATCATCGCCCATCAGGTAGTTGTTGATGACATAGTTCCAGATCAGGTCGTTGGGGCGCAGCCAGGCAAAGCCGCGGGCAAGGTCATTACCCTTGATGATGCCCTTCTTGGCGGCGCGCTGCTTGGCCAGCTTGAGCCCGTTTTCCGTCATCAGCGATCCGGCTTCGATGTCGTTCTGCTGGGGATGCAGCACGCAGACCATCAGCGTCACGGTGCCCAGTCGGTCGTCGCCTTCGGCGGCCATCTTGCTGGCCAGCATCGCGGTGGTCTGGCCGCCCGAGCACCCGCCCGAGACATTGACCTTCTTGGCACCCGTAATCTCGCAGATCACGTCGATCGCCGTCTGGCAGCTGGCGATATAGTCGGCCATGTCCCAATGGCCCTCGTCCTTGGTCGGGTTCTTCCAGCTGATCACAAAGGTCTGGATGCCGTTGTCCACCTGCCACTTTACCACCGACTTTTCGGGGCTCAGATCGTTGATGTACATCTTGTTGATCTGCGGCGGAATTGTCAGCTGCGGGATCGCGTAGACCTCATCCGTGGACGGGGCGTACTGGATCAGTTCCATCATCGCATTGCGGTAGACCACGCTGCCTTTGGAGGTGGCGATATTCTCACCCAGCGTGAACGGCTTCTTGTTGACCTGACTGACCATGCCCTGGTTGTGCACGATGTCGTTGTAGGCGTTCTTCAGCCCCTTGATCAGCGACAGGCCGCCGCTGTCGATCAGGCGCTTTTGCGCAGAGGGGTTGCCGATCAGGGTGTTGGTGGGGGCCAGGCTGTCAATGATGATGTTCGAGATGAAATTGGCCCGGTCACGCTCCAATTCGTCGAGTTCCAGTTCATCCAGCCAGCTTTTTGCACTCTTTTGAATCGCAAGGTAATATTGCGCTCCCGCCCGGAAAAACGGGTTGTAGCGCCAGGCCGGGTCCATGAACCGTTTGTCCTTGGCATCGGGCGCCAGTTCGGACTTGCCGGTCAGGATCTTGACCACATCGTCGCCAAACGATTGCATGTGCTTTAAGGTGCGGCCGGGGTCCGACGCGGTTTCGCGCAGCAGCAGCGCTACGGCCCCGACAAAATCTTCGCGAGCGAGCCCGACCAGCGGGCCTAGAGCGGTGGTCGATTGGGCCGCTTCGTTTTCAAGCGTCGTTCCGCCTTTGGCCATTTCCCGTCCCCGTCTGTTATCGGTTGTCGCGCAGACCATGCACCGCGTCCGCAGCCTTTTCAAGGCCGCGACCCGGTCGCGCGGCGCAGGTCCGGATTCTGCGCCGCAGAATGGTAAACTTAACCGTTTCTCAAAGGCTCACGCTGCATGGAACCGTGCATGTCCGCCCCGACTGCGAGACAGGTTCGAGCCCCCGAGTCCGCGCCGCCGCCGCGCGCGCCGGCGCTTGCCCTCGTGCCGGACGCCGCTGCGCTCCCGGCAGAGCGCCCTGCCGTTGCTTCGGCTCCGCCCCGCCGGCCGGCCCCATCCTGGGACAGTTCGCGCGGCCTGATTGAACCCAACTGGATCTACATGGCTCCGATCATTCTGGGGGCGATGATCCTGAACGGAGTTTCGGGTTGGACGCTGCCTCCGCTTCCGGTTGCCGGGGCAGCCATGGTTGCTGCGGCAATTGCTGCCGCAACCCGTCAGGCGATTCGGCTGGAGCAGACCCTGGTCAACCGCAGACTGCTGCGCGCCGGTCTGAGTGTTGCGGTGATAGCGCCGCCGATGCTGCTGTTCGGGCTCGCGCTCGCCCACTGGACCAGTGCAGCACGTCTGGATTGGCGCGAAACGGTGGGGATCATCATCATCGTTAGTTCGCTGGCGAGCCTGATCCAGCACCGGCGGACAGCCGGGATCATCCTTGCCGTGGCATCGCTATGGTCGGGCGTGACCATGGTTGCGCCATCGTTTGGCGCGTGGCTTTCACTGTTGACCGGAGCGGCGGTTGGAGTGGTCGTGGCGGTTCGGCAGGCACGGATCGATGAAGCCGACGCCCGCCGCGATCGCGAACGCGAACGCGCCCAGCGCCGGGCCGAAGAAATCCTCACCGACTATGAGCAGACCGGGCAGGGCTGGTTCTGGGAGACCGACCGGCGCGGCAACATCGTTTATGTTTCGCCTGCCGTGGGAGCGGTGCTGGGGCGGGCGGTCTCAAGCCTGACAGGCCGCCCCCTAACCGAGCTGTTCGAGGGGGACATCGGAAGCCAGGAAAGCGAACGGACGCTGACCTTCCATCTGACCGCCCGCTCCGCGTTTGCGGAACTGCCGCTGCACGCCGCAACCGCGAACGAAGAGCGGTGGTGGTCGCTCAACGGAAGGCCGATTTACGACAGTTTCGGCAACTTCATGGGGTTCCGCGGGTCGGGCAGCGATCTGACCGAAAAGCGGCGTTCGGCGGCCCATGCTTCGCGATTGGCGCACTACGATTCGCTGACCGGTCTCGCCAACCGTCTGCAGATGTCGCAGACGCTCGAGAAGATCCTGAGTGCCCCCAATCTCGATCACCGTGCTTGCGCGGTGTTCCTGCTCGATCTGGACCGGTTCAAGCAGGTCAACGATACCATGGGGCACCCGGCGGGGGACAGTCTGCTGACCCAGGTGGCGGGCCGGCTGGAGCGCGCTGTAGGCCAGTTCGGCCGGGTCGGGCGGCTCGGCGGCGATGAATTCCAGGTAATTCTGGCCGGGCATCACCGGCGCGACGATCTGGCGCAGCTGGCCGTTCGTATCATCCGCGATCTGTCGGAACCCTATTCGATCGAAGGACACCGGGTGACTATCGGCGCGTCGATGGGGATTGCCCTGTCGCCGGACGATGGGGTGACGTCCGAAGCGATCATCCGCAACGCCGATCTGGCGCTCTACGCGGCCAAGGACGGCGGGCGCGGGCGGCACCACTTCTACGCGGCCGACCTGCACAGTGATGCCGAAGAGCGGCGCCAGCTTGAACAGGATCTGCGTGATGCGCTGACGCAGGGCGGGCTTGAACTCCATTACCAGCCCGTCGTCCACACCTCCACCGAACGGATCACCGGCTTCGAAGCCCTGCTGCGCTGGACCCATCCGACCCGCGGGCCGATGTCGCCTGCCAAATTCATACCGATTGCCGAGGATTCGGGCCTGATCGCCCCGATCGGCGAATGGGCTCTGCGGACCGCGTGCCAGGATCTAGCGCGTTGGCCGGAATCGGTGCGCGTTGCGGTCAACGTATCGCCGTTGCAGTTCGCCAATCCGGGGCTGCCGACGATCATCACCAACGCGCTGGCCGCCGCCCAGGTCAATCCGGCGCGGCTGGAACTGGAAATAACCGAGAGCGTGTTCCTCAACGATGACGAGGGCACCGACGCCATGTTCGCCGCGCTTAAGCGGGTAGGTGTGCGGCTCGCGCTGGATGATTTCGGAACCGGTTATTCCTCGCTCGGCTATCTCAAGAAGGCGCCCTTCGACAAGATCAAGATCGACCAGAGTTTTGTACGCGGCGCGACGATTACCGGCAGCCGCAACGGCGCGATCATCGCCTCGATCGTCAGCCTGGCCGAGGCCTTGGGCATGGAAACGACCGCCGAAGGCGTCGAGACGCTCGATGAGCTGGATCTGGTGCGGATGCTGGGATGCAGCCATGTGCAGGGCTATATCTACGAACGGCCGTTGAACCTCGTTGCCGCCACCAAGAAGCTTGAAACCGGACTGACCGCGATCGCCCAGGGGCCGCGTGCGGCGCGTGCGGTGCGCCACACCATGTTGCGCAAGGTGGTGCTCGACCACGGCGGTCAGGCCTATCACGGAACGATCCGCAACATTTCATCGACCGGCGCGTTGGTCGAAGGTCTGTGGAACGTGCCGCCCGGCACGATCTTTCGGATACTTCTAGCGGAAGGTCAGGCTGTTACGGCGACGGCACGCTGGTGTCAGGAAGACCGGATGGGGGTCGAATTCTCCACCGCGTTAGTGCTGGACGAAAACGGCAGGATCGCCGTGCTGGCTCGCACCCAGACCTCAGGCCGCGACACGATCCACCTCGCGCGCGCCGAGCCGCGTCGCAGCAACGAGACCGCAGCTTCTTAGGCAAATCTAAACCATACTTGGCTAAGCCTTGATCAGAGACCTTCATCACGCCGGACAGTTACAGACGCGAGGATATGAGCACTTCGGGAGAATCCGCATTTGGCCGCTTCAAGACCTTGCTGGGCACCGGCAAGGCAGAGCGCGCGCGCCCGCAAGTGACATTGAGCGGCGAAGAACAGCATCAGGCGGTTCTGTTGCTGCGCGACTACGAAGATTCCGGTATCGGCTGGTTTTGGTCGAGCGACCAGCAGGGCCTGATTACCTACGTCTCGGATACTGTTGCCCAGAAGATGGGGCGTCCGCGCGGCGAGCTGCTGGGGCAACCGGTTCAATCGCTGTTCGTGCTGGACCGCAGCGAAGATCAGGTATCCGAACGTCCGCTCACCCTGATTCTGAACGCCCACAAAACCTTTTCCGATCTCGCTGTGCGTGCTGCTACCGGCACGACCGAGGTCTGGTGGTCGATCAGCGGGCGGCCCCAGTTTGCTGCTGACGGCCATTTTCTGGGTTACAGCGGCAACGGCACCGATATTACCGCCTCGCGTCAGAACCAGCAGGATGCCTCGCGGCTGGCGCAGTACGATTCACTGACCGGGCTGGCCAACCGTCACCGGATGGGCAAGCGGCTGGATACCACTCTGACGGCCTACCAGGCGGCGAAGCGCGCCTGCGCGATCATGATGCTCGATCTCGACCGGTTCAAGCAGGTCAATGACACCCTTGGTCACCCCGCAGGGGACGAACTGCTCAAGCAGGTGGCCCAGCGCCTGCAGCGGGTGGTCGCGGAAAAGGGTTGCGAGATCGGCCGCCTGGGTGGCGACGAATTCCAGATCATCCTGCCCGATGTCGACGATCGCGGACGGCTCGGCGAAATCGCCAAGACCATCATCACGATGCTGTCGCAGCCCTACCAGATCGAAGGCAGCCGCTGCGTGATCGGCGCTTCGGTAGGGATCGCCATCGCCCCCTATGACGGCGTGGCCAGCGACGAACTGGTCCGTTCTGCCGACCTCGCCCTCTACGCCTCGAAAGGCGGGGGCCGCGGCCAGTTCCGGTTCTATTCAAGCGATCTGCACAGCGAAGCGGAGCGGCGACGCCAGATCGAGGAAGATCTGCGCGACGCCCTGTCGAGCGACCAGATGCGGGTGGCCTACCAGCCGATTGTCGATACCAAGACCAACAAGGTGGTCACGCTAGAGGCATTCAGCCGGTGGGAGCACCCCGAACTTGGTGATATTTCGCCCGGGATCTTCATCCCGATTGCCGAAGAGGCCAACCTGATCGGCGCCTTGGGCAACTGGGTGCTTAAGCAAGCCTGTGTCGATGCGGCGAAATGGCCAGGCACGGCGCGGGTCGCAGTCAACGTTTCGGCGGCTCAGTTCGCCAATCCCGGGTTTGCCTCGCTGGTTGCGCAGGCGCTGGCCCATTCCGAGCTGCCGCCGGAACGGCTCGAGCTGGAATTGACGGAATCGATCTTCCTCGGCGATCAGGCTGCGACCGAAGACATGTTCGCGCAGCTCAAGATGCTGGGCGTGCGGCTGGCGCTTGATGATTTCGGGACCGGCTATTCCTCGCTCGCCTATCTCCAGCATGCCCCGTTCGACAAGATCAAGATCGACAAGGCCTTCATCCGCGGAGTGACCGAGGAAGGCAACCGCAACGGGGCAATCATCGCCTCGATCGTCAGCCTGGCCGAAGCGCTGAAGATGGATACCACGGCCGAAGGCATCGAGGCCCACGACGAACTGGCCGAAATGCGTCGACTCCGTGTCGGCCAGATCCAGGGCTTCATCTACGCGTCTGCGGTTTCGATCGACGACGTGTGCGAAGCCATGCTGGCCGGCGACTGGATCATCGAGCCCGACGGGCCCAGCAAGTATCGCCCCGAACGCCGCACCGTGCTGCGCAAGGTTGGCCTTATCCACGAGGACCATCGCTACGAGGTTACCATGCGCAACCTGTCGCGCAGCGGCTGCATGGTCGAAGGGTTGCTTGACGTGCCGGTCGATACCAATTTCGTGGTCGATTTCGGCGAAGGCCAGCTGGCTGTTGCCGTGGTTCGCCGCTCGGCCGGACAGATGCAGGGGCTCGAGTTCGAACAGCAGCTTGTCGATGACGGGGCGGGCGGCCTGTGCACCCGGCATCGCGTGTCGCCCTATACGCTGGCCCAGGCCGGAATGCCGCTCACCGCGCTACCCGCCGGACAGTATCCGATGCAGCTGATGCAGCAGCAGGGCGGCGGCATGTTGAGCCTGCCCAAGTTCGGTATGGCCGAAGTCCGGACCAAGGGCGTCAAGGTCGGCTGAAGCCAAGGGCTGACAGGGCAGGAGCGCCCTGCTAACGGGCCGGGATGACTGACCTCAGCCTGATCCGCAATTTTTCCATCATCGCCCATATCGACCATGGCAAGTCCACGCTGGCCGACCGGCTGATCCAGTTCACCGGCGGGCTGACCGAGCGCGAGATGAGCGCGCAAGTGCTTGATAACATGGATATCGAGCGCGAACGCGGGATCACCATCAAGGCCCAGACCGTCCGCCTGAACTACACCGCGCGCGACGGGATCACTTACGAACTCAACCTGATGGACACCCCGGGTCACGTCGACTTCGCCTATGAGGTCAGCCGCAGCCTGGCCGCCTGCGAGGGCGCGCTGCTGGTGGTCGACGCGGCGCAAGGGGTCGAGGCGCAGACCCTCGCCAACGTCTACCAGTCGATCGAGCACGACCACGAGATCGTCCCCGTCATCAACAAGATCGACCTGCCCGCCGCCGAGCCCGACAAGGTCAAGACCGAGATCGAGGAAATCATCGGCCTCGACGCCAGCAACGCGGTACTGACCAGCGCCAAGTCCGGCATCGGCATCGCCGAAGTGCTGGAGGCCGTGGTCGCCCGCATCCCGCCCCCCAAGGGCGACCGCGCCGCCCCGCTGAAGGCGATGCTGGTCGACAGCTGGTACGATCCCTACCTGGGCGTGGTGATCCTGGTGCGGATCATCGACGGGGTGATCAAAAAGGGCCTCCAGGTCAAATTCATGGCCGGCGGCACCGAACACCTGATCGACCGGGTCGGCTGCTTCACGCCCAAGATCGAGCAGCTGGCCGAGCTTGGCCCCGGCGAGATCGGCTTCATCACCGCCCAGATCAAGGAAGTGGCCCAGGCCAAGGTCGGCGACACCATCACCACGGTCAAGAACGGCGCCGCCGCCCCGCTGCCCGGCTTCAAGGAAGTTCAGCCGGTGGTGTTCTGCGGCCTGTTCCCGGTCGACGCCGCCGATTTCGAGAAACTGCGCGAGAGCATCGGCAAGCTGCGGCTCAACGACGCCTCCTTCAGTTTCGAGATGGAGAGCAGCGCCGCGCTCGGCTTCGGCTTTCGCTGCGGGTTCCTCGGCCTGCTCCACCTTGAGATCATCCAGGAACGCCTGACCCGCGAATACGACCTCGACCTGATCACCACCGCCCCCTCGGTGGTCTACCGGATCCAGCTGCGCAAAAGCAAAACCGACGACGCGCGCGAAATCATGCTCCACAACCCCGCCGACTATCCCGATCCCAGCCGGATCGAGCAGATCGACGAACCGTGGATCAAGGCGGTGATCTACACCCCGGACGAATACCTCGGCTCGATCCTCAAGCTCTGCCAGGACCGCCGCGGGATCCAGACCGACCTCACCTATGTCGGCGGCCGCGCTCAGGTCAGCTATGAACTGCCGCTCAACGAAGTGGTGTTCGATTTCTATGACCGGCTGAAAAGCATCAGCCGCGGCTATGCCAGCTTCGATTACGAGCAGATCGGCCTGCGCGAGGGCGATCTGGTCAAGATGTCGATCCTGGTCAACACCGAGCCGGTCGACGCGCTCAGCATGATCGTCCACCGCGGCGTCGCCGAAGAACGCGGCCGCCACATGTGCGAACGCCTGAAAGACCTGATCCCGCGCCACCTGTTCAAGATCCCGATCCAGGCCGCGATCGGCGGCAAGGTCATCGCCCGCGAAACAATCGCCGCGATGCGCAAGGACGTGACGGCGAAGTGCTATGGCGGTGACATCACCCGCAAGAAGAAACTGCTGGAAAAGCAGAAAAAGGGGAAAGCGCGGATGCGGGAGTATGGCAATGTCTCGATTCCTCAGGAAGCTTTCATTGCAGCGCTCCGCATGGGGGAAGAGTAGCCCCACTTGATCCTCTCTGAGCTTGCTCGGGGAGGGGGACCGCCCGCAGGGTGGTGGAGGGGTACGCGCGAGTACTCCCAACCTCGTTTAACTCACAGCCGAATCCTCTTCCCCGGCGGGAAAAGGTTAGGGTTACCGGGTCAGTCGTTTTTTCCTGAGCCTGTCCAATGTCGAAGCGGTGATCGAACGGGTGCTGCTTGGCGCTCTCGGGCGTCATGTTGACGCGGTGGGCGGCAGTCTTGAGGCTGCTGGTATCGGCTAGCGCTGCGATGAAGCGGCGTTGGCGCTGGCGCGGGACGGGGGTGAAGGCGGGGATCGGGCCGCGGGCGGGCGGCAAAGCGCTCGCCCCGGAAAAATGGCGCAAGGCCGTGGCGGAATCGGCCGGGCTGGCCTATAGGGCTGCGGAGACCCCGTCCTTTCAACTGCAGAAGAAGCCCGGACCGACCATGGCATCCTACAAGGAACCCAGCCTTCAAG
>JABFRE010000153.1 GCA_013141325.1 Novosphingobium sp. | reverse complement strand
AAGGCACGGCGCAGGCGGTTTCGATCCAGCGCTATTTCTCCGAAATGCTCGACCAGTCGATGGACTGGAAAATGGTCGAGGCGATCCGCGCCGAGTGGGGCGGCACCTTCTGCCTCAAGGGCGTGATGAGCGTGGCCGACGCCCGCCGCGCGGTGGCGCTGGGGGCCGATGCGATCATGATCAGCAACCACGGCGGCCGCCAGCTCGACGGCAGCCGCGCGCCCTTCGACCAGCTCCGCGAGATCGAGGATGCGGTAGGCGGCGAGATCGAGATCATCTGCGACGGCGGCGTGCGGCGCGGGACGCACGTGGCCAAGGCGCTGTGTGCCGGGGCGACGGCGGCCTCGGGCGGGAGGCTCTATCTTTATGCCCTGGCCGCTGCCGGGCAGGACGGGGTCGAGCGCGCATTGGGGATCATGCAGGATGAAATCGTGCGAACGATGAAGCTGATGGGGGTGACCCGCATCGATCAGTTCACGCCCGACCGGCTGCGCTGGCGTTGAGCGCGCGGTGAGCAGCCCCTTCGCCTTTCTCGACTGGCTTGTGCTGGGTCTCTACACCCTTCTGCTGTTCGCCGGGGGCTGGCTGCTGCGCCCGCGCCATACCGAAACCACGCGTGAGTATTTCCTGGCCGGGGGCACGGTGCCCAGCTGGCTGGCGGCAATCTCGGTGCTGTCGGCCACGCAGAGCGCCGCGACCTTCATCGGCGGCCCGGACTACGGTTTTCGCGGCGATTATACCTATCTCGCCGGAAATATCGGCGGGCTGATCGGGGCGCTGTTCGTGGCCCATTTCATGATCCCGCGGTTCTACGCGATCCGGGCGGCGACGGTCTATGAGCTGCTCGAGCAGCGCTTCGACGCGCGGGCGATGCGCTGGGCCGGGGGGATGTTCCTGATCGGGCGGGTCTTTGCGGGCGGTGCGCGGGTCTACCTGGCGGCGATCGCGCTTTCGATGGTGATCTTTGCCAGCGTCGATTCGGGCGGGATCGTGCTGTCGGCCGGGCTGATCATGGTGGCGGCCTTCGTTTTCACATTCGCGGGCGGATTGCGCTCGGTCCTGCTCAACGATCTGGTCCAGTTCGCGATCTATCTCGGCGCCGCGCTGGCGGTGCTGGTATGGCTGTGGACCGCGATTCCGGCGCCGGGCGCCGCGATCATAGAAGGCCTCAGGAACGCGCCGGAAGGTGTCGATAAGTTGCGCTTTTTCGACCTGTCGCTCGATCCATCAAAACCCTTTGCGCTGCCGGCGATCGTGATCGGGTTGAGCCTGCTTTACATCGCCAGCACCGGGACTGATCAGGACGTGACCCAGCGCCTTCTCGCCTCACCCGACGCCAAGACCGGCGCGCGGGGGCTGATCCTGTCGCTGGTGGCGACGGTGCCGGTGGTCTGGGTGTTCATCACCATCGGCCTGCTGCTGCACGTGGTGTACCAGCGGCCCGAACTGATGGGCGGACAGGTGCTGGAAGCGGCGAGCCAGTTCAAGGGCCAGAAGATCAACGTTTTCATGCACTACATCCTGACCGAGCTGCCTGCCGGTCTGCGCGGGCTGGTGACATGCGGGGTGTTTGCCGCCGCCATCGCCACCACCAACTCGGCGCTCAACGCGATGTCGTCGGTGATGGTGCAGGACTTCTATCGTCCCTGGAAGGCCCGCCGCGCAGACATGGAAGAGCATCACTTCGTGGTCGCCGGGCGCTGGGGCATGGCCCTTGCCGGGCTGGCGATGTTCGCCATGGCGGTGGCCAGTTTCTATTGGCAGCGCCGCACCGACATGCCGCTGCTCGAATTCGCTCTGCAGGTGATGGTGTTCTCCTACGCCGGGCTCTTGGGGGTCTATTTCACCGCGCTGTTCAGCAGCCGGGGCAGCACCGGTTCGGTGATCGCGGCGCTGTTGGCCGGGTTCCTGACCGTGTTGGCGCTTCAGCCCTATTTTGCCGCGTGGCTGGGGCTCGACGCGCTGATCGGCAAGCTGGCGTTTCCGTGGCAGCTGACGATCGGGGCGCTGGTGTCCACGCTGGTTTGCCTGTCGGTGCCTGGCCCGGCCCGGACGCGCTGAGGCGATGGGGTCGCCGGTCCTCGTCTGGCTGCGCCGCGATCTGCGGCTGGGCGATCAGGCGGCGCTGGTCGCGGCCTGTGCCAGCGGGGCGCCTGTCGTTCCGGTCTATGTGCTCGACGACGAGAGCCCGCAGCACCGCAGGATGGGCGCGGCGAGCCGGTGGTGGTTGCACCATTCGCTTGAGCGGCTGGACGGGGCTCTGCGGGACAAGGGCTCGCGTCTGGTGCTGCGCAATGGGCGTAGCGACGTGGTGCTGGCGGCGCTGGCGCAGCAGCTGGGCGGGCGCGAAATTCATGCGCTACACCACTACGAACCGTGGTGGCGAAACGCCGAACGCGCGGTGGGCAAGGCGGCGGCGCTGCACCTGTACCACGGTAACTACCTTGTTCCGCCGGGATCGGTGCTGACCGGCGGCGGCACGCCGTTCAAGATCTACACCCCGTTCTGGCGCGCGCTGCAACAGCAGCTGCCGCCGCCCGCGCCGCTGCCCGCTCCCGCGCGGATCCCCGCGCCGGACGTCTGGCCGGCGAGCGAACGGCTGGCCGATTGGGGCTTGCTGCCCACCGCGCCCGACTGGGCCGGCGGGTTCCGCGCGGAATGGTCCCCCGGAGAGGCCGGGGCGCTGGAGCGGCTGGATACCTTTGCGAGCCGCGCGGCGCGCTATGCGGATCGCCGCAACCTGCCCGCGCTGGAAGGCACCTCACGCCTCTCGGCCCATTTGGCGTTTGGCGAGATTTCGCCGGCAACGATCTGGCACCGCGTGGCGGGCGCGGGTGGATCGACCGGAACCTTCCTGGGCGAGCTGGGCTGGCGCGACTATGCCCAAAACGTGATCCTGCAGATGCCGGCTTACGGCGCGGCCAATGCCAAACCGGAATTCGCGGCCTTTCCCTGGCGTGAAGGGGCCGAGGCCGATGCCGACCTGACGGCGTGGCAGCAGGGTCGCACCGGATACCCGATTGTCGATGCCGGGATGCGCCAGCTGTGGCACAGCGGCTGGATGCACAACCGGGTGCGGATGATCGCGGCCAGTTTCCTGATCAAGCACCTGCTGATCGACTGGCGGCGCGGCGAGCAATGGTTCTGGGATACGCTGGTCGATGCCGACTACGGCCAGAACGCGGTCAACTGGCAGTGGAGCGCGGGCAGCGGGATCGATGCCAACATGTTCGTGCGGATCATGGCGCCGCTCAGCCAGTCGGAGAAGTTCGACGCGGGCGAATACATCCGTCGCTGGGTGCCCGAGCTGGCGCATTTGCCGGACGCGGCAATCCACGATCCGCCGCTGCCGGTGCGCGGCTATCCCCCCAAAATGATCGGACACGCCGAAGGGCGGGCGCGGGCGCTGGCGGCGTGGGCGCATTTCAAGGGATGAAGGAAGTGGTGCCCGGAGGCGGATTCGAACCACCGACACGCGGATTTTCAATCCGCTGCTCTACCAACTGAGCTATCCGGGCAGCGCTGCGACAGGCCATGTCAGGACCGCCTCGCGGCTGGAAGCGCGCCTATGG
>JABFRE010000116.1 GCA_013141325.1 Novosphingobium sp. | reverse complement strand
GAATGGCTGAGCGCCGGCTGGCTGACCCCGGCGATGGACCGCTTGTTTGCCGAAGGCGCCGGGGCGCGGCGGCGCTTCCTTGACCGGCTGGTGCTGGCCATCGAGCCCGCCCACGCCCGCCATGCCGCCCGGCTGGAAGGCGCGCTGCGCGAGCGGGGCCGCCTGCTGGCCGAACCTGCCGAGCCCGATCCGCAGTGGCTCGAGGCGCTCGACCTGCAAGTCGCCGAAGCCGGGGCGGCGGTCGCCCAGGCCCGCGCGCGGCTGGTCGATCGGCTGGCCAGCGCGCTTGATACTCTGCCCGAAGCGCCGTTCGCCCGCCCGGCGCTGGCCTATCACCCGGGCGGTCCAGTCGAACAGCACGCGCTGCTCGCCGCACTGACCGAAGGCCGCCGCCGCGACCGCGCCGCCCAGCGTACGCTGACCGGCCCGCACCGTGACGAACTGGCCGTGACCATGGCCGGCAAGGACCAGCCCGCCGCCGAATGCTCGACCGGCGAGCAGAAGGCGATGCTGATTGCGATCACCCTGGCCCACGCCGGGCTGCTGGACGGCGCGCGGCCCTCGCTGCTGCTGCTCGATGAGGTTGCCGCGCACCTCGATCCACTGCGCCGCGCCGCACTGTTCGAGCGGCTGCGCGAGGGCCGCGCGCAGGTCTGGCTGACTGGAACCGAACTGGCTCCGTTCGAGGCAATTGCCCAGGAGGCTGCGGTGTGGCGGGTCAGCGAAGGGACGGTCGAGCGGATCTAGACGCCGATCCGCTCCGCTTGCGCGTCGGCGTAAATGGAGAGGGCCTATTTCGCCTTCGGCAGCGCTTTCGACACCTGGTCGACCGTCGATCCCACCAGCAGGTCGATCCCGGCCAGAGTGGGGTGAATGTGGTCGGCCTGGATCAGGTCGGGCCTGCCGATCAGCGGCTGGAGGAAAAACGGCACCAGCCCGGCCCCGTGTTGCTTCGCCAGTGCTGGGTAGATCGGATCGAACGCCTGGGCATAGTCCTTGCCCATGTTGGGCGCGGCCAGCATGCCGAGCAGCAGCACAGGAACCTTGCGCGCTTTCAGCTTGCTCAGGATCGCGTCGAGATTGGCGCGGGTCTGTTCGGGCGGCAGCCCGCGCAGCATGTCGTTGCCGCCCAGGCTGACGATCACCAGCACGGGCGGGCGCGGCAGGCTGTTCAGCGCGAAGTCCAGCCGTTGCAGCCCGCCGGCAGTGGTATCGCCTGATACTCCGGCGTTCATGATTCGGGCGTTGATTCCGCGCGCGCGCAGGGCCGTTTCCAGCCGCGTCGGATAACTTTGCCCCGGCTCCAGCCCATAGCCCGCGAACAGGCTGTCGCCGAGTGCGACAATCCTCAGTTCATCCCCCATCACCGGCGGCAGCGGCGGCTCCGCCTCGGCGCCGGGGGCCGATGCCTGCGGTTGAGGGGCCTCGTTGCCGCAGCCAGAAAGAGCCAGAGCCAGCGCCACGGGGGTTGCAACCAGCGCCGCCCGATTCCATTTCATTGTGCAACCTCCTTGCCTTTCCCCCTAGCTATGGCATCCCGCGCACGTGACAAGCCCTCAATCGGCAATCGCCGCATCGAATCTTACCCTGTCTCTTGGCAACGGCCCCAGCGCGGTGGAAGTGCTGCGCGGGATCGACCTGGCCGTGCCGCAAGGCCAGACGCTCGCGCTGCTAGGGCCCTCAGGCTCGGGCAAAAGCTCGCTGATGGCGGTGCTATCGGGGCTGGAACGGGCCAGCAGCGGGCAGCTGAGCGTGGCGGGGGCCGACTTTGCCGCGCTGGGTGAAGACGCGCTGGCCACCGCCCGGCGCGGGAGGATCGGGATCGTGCTGCAGGCGTTTCATCTACTGCCGACCATGACCGCGCTGGAAAACGTGATGACCCCGCTGGAGCTGGCCGGATTGCCCGATGCCCACGCCCGCGCCGCTGAAGAACTGGCGGCGGTGGGGCTTGGCCACCGGCTCGACCACTATCCCGCACAACTGTCGGGCGGTGAGCAGCAACGCGTGGCTATCGCCCGTGCGCTCGCCCCGCGCCCGCCGCTGGTCTTCGCCGACGAGCCCACCGGCAACCTGGATGCCGCGACGGGCGAAACAATCATGGACCTGTTGTTCGCGCGTCGCGCCGAAACCGGGGCGACCCTGGTGGTGATCACCCACGATGCCGCACTGGCGGCGCGCTGCGAGCGCATTGTCACGCTGGCCGATGGCCGCGTGGCGAGCGACACCATCCCAGCGTGAGCGCTCCCCTGCCCTGGCGGACCGCCTGGCGGATCGCCCGGCGCGATCTATCGGCCCGGTTCCGCGGCCTGCGGCTGTTGCTGGTCTGCTTGTTTCTGGGAGTCGGCGCGCTGGCTGCAATCGGCACCCTGACCGGCGCGATCGAGCGCGAGCTCAAAACCCGCGGCCAGCGTATCCTGGATGGCGACGTACAGGTCGAGGTCTGGCAGCGAAGCCCGACGGCAGAGGAAAACGCCGCGTTTGCGCGGCTTGGCCGCGTCTCGTCAGGTCTGCGACTCCAAGCCATGGCGACCCATGGGACCCTTACATCGCCGGTCGAACTGAAGGCGGTTGACGCAGCCTGGCCGCTGGTCGCGCCCCTGACACTCAGCGACGGCCGCCGGGTTGGTGCGCCCCCGCCCGGGACCGCCTGGCTCTCCCCCGATGCTGCCGCGCGGCTGGGACTGGCAGCCGGCGCCACTCTCACCATTGGCGAACAGACGCTGAGAGTCGGCGGAGTGATTGCGGATGAACCCGACCGGCTGAGCGAAGGCTTTGCCCTGGGCCCGGCAGTGATCGTCCCGGCCGCCTTTCCCGATACCGCCGGGCTGACCCGCCCCGGCGCGATGTACCGTTCGAAAACCCGGATCCTGCTACCGCGCGGCGGCGATCCAGTGGCCGCCATCGACGCGCTCAAGGCGCGCTTTCCCGCCGCCGGGTTCACCTATCGTCAGCGGGGCAACGCCGCGCCAGGGGCCGAGCAGTTCGTGACCCGGATGGGCGAATTTCTGGTGCTGGTCGGCCTCGCCGCGCTGGTGATCGCCGGGATCGGGATCGGCGGCGGGGTTTCGTCCTATCTGGAAGCCCGGCGCGGCGGCATTGCCACGCTGAAGGTGCTGGGCGCCACCGGCACCGACATCGCGCGGATCTATCTGTTGCAGATCGGCGTGGCCGCACTGGTGGGCAGCCTCGCCGGACTGGGCGCAGGCGTGCTGGTCACTCCGCTGCTGGGCCGCGCGCTGGGCACCCTGCTGCCGATTGCGCCGGGGCTGACTTTCGATCCCGCGGCGCTGGGTCGCGCGGCGCTCTATGGCCTGCTGGTCGCACTGGTCTTTGCCGCCCCTGCGTTGCTGGAGGCGCGGCGGTTCCCGGCGATGGCATTGATGCGGGCGCGGGTCGCGCCGCTGGCCCGGCGCTGGCGCGATGCCGCACTGCCGGTCGGATTGGGCATTGCGGCAATCGCCGCGCTGGCGATGGCTACTGCTGCCCAGCCGAAGGTGACCGCCTGGTTCCTGGCCGGATCGGCCGCGCTGCTGGGCCTGCTGGGCCTGCTGGGCTGGGCGATCCGCAAGGGCGCCGCCCGCCTGCCCCGCC
>JABFRE010000268.1 GCA_013141325.1 Novosphingobium sp. | reverse complement strand
GGTGTCAGGAATCGTAACGACGATTCACTCTGGCATATCGCCAAATTCGCGTTACTTTCCCAATCGCTTCAGGCAGGGGGTGGCAGTGTCCGGGCTCTCCTGCAGGGTCGTTTAGGAGGGATTTGAAATGGCAACCGATTGGGCCGCAGACGTCAAGAAATACGCGCCGAACGCCGATGACGGCATTATCAGCGGAATTGTCCGGTACTGCGGGATCGCCCTGCGCAACCGGGATTCCTCGCTGGTTTCGTTCAGCGACCCGACCGAGCTGGCCCGGGTGCGCAACAATTTCCTCAAGAAGAAGCTGGGTCTGACCCACGCCGACAGCGTGCTGGACGCCGCGATTGCCAAGGTTGGCGAAACGATGAAGGCCGATCGCACCAAGAACCGGGTGACGGTCTATTACCTGCTCGCCGACGCTTACAAGTCGCTGCACCTGTTCGAAAAGAAGGGCGCGGCGAAGGCGGCCGCCAAGGCTCCGGCCAAGGCCGCACCGAAGGCCGCCAAGGCTGCTGTTGCGGGTGCTGCGGGCGCAGCCGCCCTTGCCAGCCTCGATGGCGCAAAGAAGAAAGCTCCGGCGAAGAAGCCAGCCGCAAAGAAGGCTGCTGCACCCAAGGCGGCGGCAGTCAAGGTGGCGGCGCCCCAAGTCGCTCCGGCTCCGACCCCCGCACCCAAGCCGATTGTTGCGCCAGTTGCGGCCGCCGCCCTGGCTGCGACGGCAGCCGGAGCTGCGGCGCTAGGAAGCGCAGCCTCGGGAGCGGCGGATACCGCCGTCAAGGCTGGCGGCGCTGCGGCAGGTGCTGCGGGTACTGCGGCAACCGCCGCAGCCGCCAAGGTGTCCGGCGCCGCGCAGGGCCTGACCGGATCGAGTGATGACAGCAACGAAGGCGGCCTGGGCTGGCTGTGGATCCTGCTTGGCCTGGCCCTGCTGACTCTCCTCGCCTGGTGGCTCTTCAGCCGCAAGCCTGCCGAGGACGCCTCGGTCGGCGCCGTGGCAACCGAGGCGGTCGCAAGCGATGCCGCCGCCGCTGGCGCCGCCGCGACCGACCTCTCCTCGGCTCCGGCCGAAGGCACCGCCACGATCCCGACCGGCGCGGGGGTCACCTCAGAAACCCGCGACGGCAAGCCGGTGGTCAAGGTCTATTTCGACACCGGCAAGACCGACGTCGCTCCTGCCTTCGCCGACACGGCTGGCGGCCTGAAGGCCTGGCTTGACGGCCACGCCGGATCGACCCTGGCGGTTTCGGGCTACAACGACCCCACCGGCAATGCCGCGCGCAACGCGCAGCTGTCGAAGAACCGCGCCAAGGCGGTGGCTGCCGATCTGGTCAAGGCTGGCATCCCCGAAGCCTCGGTGGCGCTGGTCAAGCCCGAAGCCTCGACCGACGCCAATGTGCCCAAGGAAGCGGCACGGCGCGTCGAAGTGACCGTTCAGTAACCTCCTGCGCCCGCGCGGCGCACGAAAAGGGGGCGGAACCACCCGGTTCCGCCCCCTTTCTCGTAATCCGGGCTCGGGCCGGTCAGCGCAGCGAGACGACGTTGTCGCTGCTGCGTGGATCGCGGCGGGTGCCGGTGTACTGGCTGGCCATCGGCTCGTCCGCCACCTCGATCGCGGCAGCCTGGCCAAAGCCGTTGAAGGCGGTCTTCATCGCCGCGCCATAGGCGCCGAGCATGCCGATCTCGATGTAGTCGCCCGCCTTGATGTCAGCCGGGAGCATGAAGGGCCCCTCCATGTAATCGGCATCGTCGCAGGTCGGGCCATAGAACGAGAATCCGCTCAACGTCTCGCTCCGCCCCTCGCCCAGGCAGCGCACCGGGAACCGCCAGCCGACATGAGCCGCGTCGTAGAGCGCGCCATAGGCGCCGTCGTTGATGTAGAGCTCGTCGCCACGGATCTTCTCGACCTTGACGATCAGCGAGTTGTATTCCGCGCACAGCGCCCGGCCCGGCTCGCACCACAGCTCCGACGAATACGACACCGGCAGCGATTCGGCGGCGCGGTGGATCGCGCCGAAATAGTCTTCGAGCGGCGGCGGCTCCATCCCCGGATAGATCGAGGGGAAGCCCCCGCCGACATCGACGATATCGACGGTCACGGCGGCATCGACCACTGCGGCACGGACCCGCTCCAGCGCCTGGACATAGGCGAAGGGAGTCATCGCCTGCGAACCGACGTGGAAGCAGATCCCCAGCGCATCGGCCACCTGACGGGTCGCCTGCAGTAGCGGCGCGGCATCGGCCAGATCGATCCCGAACTTGGAGGCCAGGCTCAATTCCGAATATTCCGACGAAACCCGCAGCCGCACGCACAGCGACAGGTCCTCGGCGCCATTGGTGGCCTCTACGATCTTGGCCAGTTCTTCATGGCTGTCGAGGCTGAAGGTGCGCACGCCGTGGACGGCATAGGCCTCGGCAATCGCGGCCTTGGCTTTCACCGGGTGCATGAAGCACAGCACCGCCTCGGGCAACGTAGCCCGCACCAGCCGCACCTCGGCAATCGAGGCGACGTCATAGTGGGTGATTCCCGCGTCCCACAGCACCGTGAGCAGGTCCGGCGAGGGGTTGGCCTTGACCGCATAGAGCGACTTGCCCGGGAACTTCTCGGAAAAGAAGCGGGCGGCGCGCGCGGCGGCGTGCGGACGGTTGAGAATAACGGGTTCGTCGGGCGAAAGAGCGCGAACTACAGCCGATGCATCAGGATAATGGTGCAACTCAAGGGACCCCCAATAGGCCTTTCGGCCAGGTAACACGAAGACGAGGCTGCCTTGCGGTTATTGGAAGTCCCCATGGGGCAGCGGAGGGTCGCTATAGGGCGGCGAAGATGAAGTGCAACTGAATTTTTCTGACAGAATTGTTGCAGTCAGGGACAGCTGGTTCAGCCGTTCTGAATCAGGTGATCCGCCAGCGCGCGATAGGCCGGAAGCGATGTCGGATCGAAGGCGGAATTGGCCGCAATCGGGTGCGATCCGAACCGCGCAATGACCATTTCCGCCACCGGATCGACATAGATCGCCTGCCCGTGAATCCCCCGTGCCGAATAGGCCCCGTGGTTGCCGGGCATCATCCACCACTGGCTGCGGTACGAACAGTCGGGCAGCCAGGTGTAGTTGTTGGGCGCAAAGGCCGTCTTGCTGCCGCCGGCGCGAATCGATTCGATGGCTGCGGCGTGGATTGCCTGGCCGCCCATCGCCCGGCCCTCCAGCCGCATCGCCTCGCCAAAGCGGGCTATGTCGCGCAGCACCGGGTTGAGTCCACCGCCGGCGAACGGCATGCCGGTAGGATCGATAAGGAAATCGGCGTCCTGCTCCATCCCCAGTGGTTGCCAGATCCGTTCGCTCAACACCTGGTCGAGCCGCTGGCCTGCGCAGCGCGCAACGATCCAGGCCAGGACTTCGGTGTTGCAGGTGCGATAGGTGAAGCGTTCCCCGTGCTCGCCCGCCTTGGCGATGATCGGGAGGAAGGCATAGACATCGGTCGGCCCGGCATAGCCCGGCGGACGCGGGGTCAATGCCAGCGCATTGCTCATCGCGCCAATACCCGATGTGGGGTCGGTATATTCTTCCGAAAAGTCGAGCGCGGTGGTCATGTCCATGAC
>JABFRE010000137.1 GCA_013141325.1 Novosphingobium sp. | reverse complement strand
CTACCCCGCGGCTTGCCCAGTTTCTGCAATCCGCGGGGTAGCGGCGGGGGCATCAGCGCGCGCCCGCAGCGGGGGAAGCGGAGGCCGCGCCATTCTGCGACGAAGCCGAATCCCACAGCGGATCGACCGCGACGAATTCGGTGCTGCCCGGATCGCTGAGCGGCCGCGCGATCGCCCCGTCGCGGGTCAGCTCGCTGACAACCGCGATGGCCACGCGGCCGATAGAGCCCGCCCGAACCCGAAGTGACGAGTGCGTCGCCCTTCCTGAGCGGGTTGACCCCCAGGTTGATCAGCCGGATCTGCAGCGAGCCGTCTGCCCGCCCGGTGGCATAGGCCGGCACCCCGTCGCTGGCCCGGCGGACCGGCACCACGCTCTCACTATCGGTGATCAGCATTACCTGCGCCGAGCTGCGGCCAACTTCGAGAACGCGACCGACCAGACCGAGCTCGGAACGCACCGGCATCCCGACCTGCACGCCCTGGCCGGCACCGGCACCCAGCGTGGCAAAACGCCGCGAGCTCGCCGAGGTGGAGCCGATCAGGCGCGAAACCACGATCGGCTTGGGATCGGCATCGACAATCCCCAGCAGCGCCTTGAGCCTCAGGTTTTCATCCTTGAGCGCTTCGGCCTCGACCAGGCGGACCCGCGCTTCGGCGACTTCGCGTTCCAGCTTTGCGGTGCGGAAGCCCGAGGTGAAATAGCCCGACACGATTGCATAGAGCGAGCGGCTGTTGCTGCGGGTGGCCGCCGATGCCCGTCCGGCAGGGGCGACGGCATCGCTGGCGGCAGTCCGCAGGCCCGAAAAGGCCGAGGCGTTGCCCGTCGATATTACCAGCAGGAGTGCACCGAGCCCCGCGCCGCCGACGGCGAGGACATAACCGAAAAAGGTTCCGTATTGCGCCCTGCGGGAATATCCCGGGCGCCGGTTGCCGGGCGGCGCCATGCCTGCTTCTCCTCCAGCCCGCGATTGCCGCAGGCGGCCCAAATCAGGCCGTCATCAGCACGCCGCGATAGATCGGATCTTCCATAGCACGGCCGGTGCCCAGCGCGACGCAGGAAAGCGGGTCTTCCGCGATCGAGACCGGCAGGCCGGTTTCTTCGCGCAGATATTCGTCCAGACCCTGGATAAGCGCGCCGCCGCCGGTCAGGACAATGCCCTGATCGACGATGTCGGCGGCCAGTTCCGGGGCGGTGTTTTCCAGCGCGATCCGCACGCCTTCGATGATCGCCCCGATCGGTTCCGACAGCGCCTCGGCGATGTTGGCCTGGGTGATGGTGATTTCCTTGGGCACGCCGTTGACCAGATCGCGACCCTTGAGGTGGATCATTTCACCCACCCCGTCGGCCGGCACCGTGGCGCAGCCATAGTCCTTCTTGATCCGTTCCGCCGTGGCTTCACCGATCAGCAGATTGTGGTGGCGGCGGACATAGCTGACGATGGCTTCGTCCATCTTGTCCCCGCCGACCCGCACCGAGGTGGTATAGGCCAGGCCACGCAGCGACAGCACCGCGACTTCGGTGGTGCCGCCGCCGATATCGACGACCATCGAGCCGACCGGTTCGGTGACCGGCATGTCCGCGCCGATGGCCGCCGCCATCGGTTCAAGGATCAGGAACACCGAACTGGCGCCAGCGTTGCTGGCGGCATCGCGGATCGCGCGGCGTTCCACCGAAGTCGAACCCGAGGGCACGCAGATCACGATCTCGGGCAGCGGCATGAAGGTACGCTTGCCGTGGACCTTGCGGATGAAGTGCTTGATCATTTCTTCGGCGATTTCGATGTCGGCGATCACCCCGTCGCGCAGCGGACGGATCGCCTCGATGGAATCGGGGGTCTTGCCCATCATCATCTTGGCGTCGTCGCCCACGGCCTTGACCCGTTTGATCCCGTTGATCGTTTCGATCGCCACGACCGACGGTTCGTTGAGCACGATCCCGCGATCCTGGACATAGACCAGCGTGTTCGCGGTACCGAGGTCGATCGCCATGTTCTGGGCACCGAATTTGAAGAATCGCGAAAGGAACGAAGCCATTGAAAAATCCGTAGGTTTTCCGGCCACTTGCCGCAAGTATCGCAGCAGCGGGAAGCCGGACTGAGGGCTTGGAAGCGGGTGCCTTAGCGCAACCCTTGATCAAAGGCTAAAAAATTGTTCGAAACACCCCGGTTTTCCCCACCGCCAGTCTCGAATTTCCGGCGCTTCGTCGTTACCGTGCCCGTCATGCCCACAATCCGCCGCCTGCCCGAGACTCTGGTCAACCGCATTGCCGCTGGCGAGGTGGTTGAACGCCCGGCCTCGGCGCTCAAGGAACTGGTCGAAAATGCCATCGACGCGGGTGCCCGCACCATCGCGATCAAGCTGACCGAAGGCGGGCTCGACGGGATCGAGGTCACCGATGACGGTTGCGGGATGGATCCGGACGAAATCGCATTGGCGCTGGAACGCCATGCCACCTCCAAGCTGCCGGATGAGCATATCGAACTGGTCGCCACGCTGGGGTTCCGGGGAGAAGCCTTGCCCTCGATCGCCTCGGTCGCGCGGCTGACGATTGAAAGCCGTCCGCGCGCGGCTGGCGACGGCTGGAGGCGCGTGGTCGATCACGGCGAGCTGTCTGGGGAAGGGCCCGCCGCGCTGCCCCCGGGAACGCGAATCCGGGTCGAGAACCTGTTCGGCAAGGTCCCGGCCCGGCGCAAGTTCCTGCGCTCGGCCCGCAGTGAATATGCCGCCTGCCTCGACGTAGTCCGCCGCCTGGCGATGGCCCGTGCGGACATCGGCTTCACCCTGGAGCACGACGGGCGCCGGGTGTTGGCGGTGCAGCCGGGCGAGGAACTGGCGGCGCGGGTCGCCCGGATCGTCGCGCGCGAGCTGGCGGACGACGGGGTAGCAATCGAGCTGGAGCGCGGAACGGCGCGGCTGACCGGAGTGGCGGGACTGCCCACCTTCAACCGCGGCGTGGCCGATCACCAGTATCTGTTCGTCAACGGCCGTCCGGTGAAGGACCGGCTGCTGGTCGGCGCGGTCCGCGGCGCCTATTCGGACATGCTGGCGCGTGACCGCCATGCCGTGCTGGCGCTGTTTCTCGAGATTGCGCCCGACGAGGTGGACGTCAATGTCCACCCGGCCAAGACCGAGGTGCGGTTCCGCGATCCGGCCTTCGTGCGCGGGTTCATCGTCTCTGGCCTGCGCCACGCACTGGAAGGCGCAGCGCAGCGCAGCGCCCAGGGTCCTGCGGCGGCGGCCATGGCGGGCTGGCAGGCCGAACCGATCAGCCGTGAGCCAATCCCGGCGCTCGCCTCGTTGTTTGCGCGCGAATACGGCGCGGGCGGGGTGCGGGAGGCCGGGCAGGGCTGGCGCGGTCCCGGCGAAACGGTACCGGCCCCGCCGCAGGGCAGGGCCGAAGCCGCCGATGTGGAGGCGGTGCCGTCCGCCGAGCACCCACTGGGCGTGGCGCGCGGGCAGGTGGCGCACACCTACATCGTCGCCGAGGCCGAGGACGGGCTGGTGATCGTCGATCAGCACGCCGCGCACGAGCGGTTGGTGCTCGAACGGCTCAAGGCAGCGGGCGCGCAGGACGCCGTCACCGCCGCGCAGGCGCTGCTGATCCCCGAAGTGATAGAGCTGGACGAGCCCGATTGCGACCGGCTGGAGGGCGCCGCGCCGGCCTTGGC
>JABFRE010000220.1 GCA_013141325.1 Novosphingobium sp. | reverse complement strand
GCCCGATCCCAAATTCGTCCGGCGGATGCAGGATGTCGGTTTCGACGTGGAAGAGGTCGAAGTGCGCGCCCGGGTGGGCAAGGACGGCAAGGGCAAAGGCCCCCGGCACGTGATCTGGTTTGCGCGGGAGGGCTGAGGACCTCCGATTCACTTCATGCGACAGCTGCTAACGATGCCAATTCGCCAAATGGCGGACATTCCGGACACGACAACATTGCGGACATTGAGTGTTGTTGTAAGCTTCGGGCATGCGCTTGCTGAAGGCTCTTTTGTTGTTGTTTGGATTGGTTGTCTTCGCAGGAAATGCGAGCGCCGCCGAGTGCCTCGATGGCCTTCGACCAGCCTTGGTGGCAGGCGGATTTTCCGGTTCTGTCGATTGCCATCGCCATCAGCTTTCCGTCAGGCATGTTGGCCAGGTAATTAAGTTCGGCCGCACTTTTAAGATATATTCTTACCGATACCGGCTGAAGCCCGTTTGTCCTGAATGCGCCATTCACGGGGGGCAAAGGATCGTGTTCATGGAGCGTGGCCGATACATTGGCCAATACGCATCGGATTTCGTGCAGGTCGCTATACGAACTGGCAACTTGATACTCCAGCGAACCGACTTCCCTGATGCAAAACCCGTGGAAGTAAGGTTCACGACAAAGGGACCGCCCGAGAAGCTATGGGACGGCGGGGATGTGCTCGCCTTCTTCAAATAGATCGATAGTTGGCGGCTGCTACCCCCAACATTCCGGAAATTCGGACCGGCGCTCACCGATTCCAAAAGCGGTCATCCATCAACGCTGTGTTTGATTGGACCGATCACACCACCAGCACCGTCGATCCGGTCGTCTTCCTTGCCTCCAGATCGCGGTGCGCTTGGGCAGCGTCCAGCAGCGGATAGGTCTGGCCCACGGTCACCTTGACCTTCCCGCTCCCCACCATCTCCCACAGCTTGGCGGCACCGGCGGCGGCTTCGGCGGGTTCGCGGTAATAGTCGAACAGGGTCATGCGGGTCACGAACAGCGAGCCGTGCTGGGCCAGCACGCCAAGGTTTACCCCCGTCACCGGGCCGCTGGCGTTGCCGAAGCTGACCACCGTGCCGCGCCGCCGGACCGAGGCCAGCGAGGTCGCCCAGGTGGCCGCGCCGACGCCGTCATAGCTGGCCGCCACGCCCACGCCATCGGTCGCGGCGCGGACCTTGGCGGCAAGGTCGGGATCGCCGGACAGGAAGACCTGCTCGGCGCCGGCCTCCCGGGCCAAGGCCACCTTGGCCTCGCTCCCCACGGTGCCGATCACCCGCACCCCGCGTGCGGTGAGCCATTGCACCAGCAACTGCCCGACCCCGCCCGCTGCGGCGGGAACCAGCGCCCATTCGCCCGCCGCCAGGGGCGCGCAGCGTTCGGCCAGCGCCTCGACCGTGGCGCCCTTGAGGAACACGGCGGCGGCCGTCTGTGCGTCGATGCCATCGGGCACCGGGATGTAATCGGCGGCTCTGGCGATCCGCGCGGTGGAGTAGGCGCCCAGCGCCCCGAACGTCGCCACCCGCTGGCCCACGCGCAGGTGCGTCACCCCGTCGCCCACCGCCTCGACCACGCCCGCCGCCTCCATGCCCAGTCCGCTGGGCAGCGCCGCCGGATAGAGCCCGGTGCGGAAGTAGGTGTCGATGTAGTTGAGCCCCACCGCCGCGTGGCGGACCAGCACCTCGCCCGGGCCGGGGGCGGGCAGATCGACGTCGCGCCACCGGATCACCTCCGGTCCGCCGGTGGTTTCGAAAAAGGCCTGGGTCGCGCGCATGGCTGGTCTCCTGTCGTTCGCAGAATAGCTGCCCACCGGCTCTTAACAAGCGCAACAAAGCTGCTAGCCTTGGCAGCAATCGTTTCAGGGGAGATTTCCGATGCGTCCGCACCTGCTTGCCGGCTTTGCCTTGTCTCTGGTGCTGGTCGCGCCGCTCGCCGCCCAGACTGCGCCGACTGCGCCGACGCTCGATCCGATGACCAACGACAAGGTGCCGAGCTATGAATGGGTCCGGCCCGAGGCGGACTATGTCCGGCGCGAGGCGATGGTGCCGATGCGCGACGGGAAAAAGCTGTTCACCGTGATCGTCTATCGCAAGGGCACCACCGGCGGGCCGATCCTGCTCAGCCGCAGCCCCTACAACGCCACCGGCCACACCACCCGCAACCGCAGCCAGAAGATTGAGGAAATCCTGCCGGTGATGGACGCGCCGTTCGTCAACGACGGATACATCCGCGTCTATCAGGACGTGCGCGGTCTGGGGAAGAGCCAGGGCGACTATGTGATGACCCGGCCGCTGCGCGGGCCGCTCAACGCGACCAAGGTCGATCACGCCACCGATGCCTATGACACGATCGACTGGCTGGTGAAGAACGTGCCCGAATCGAACGGCAAGGTCGGGATCATCGGTTCGTCCTATCTGGGCTTTACCTCGCTGATGGCGCTGTTCGATCCGCATCCGGCGCTGAAGGCGGCGGTGCCGCAATCGCCGATGGTCGATGGCTGGATGGGCGATGACTGGTTCCACAACGGCGCCTTCCGCACCTTCGGGTTCGACTATTTCCTGGGCCAGACGGTGGAGAAGGGCGGCGGGGCGGTGCCCAGCGGAACCGGCGATGAATACCGCGGCTACCTCGAAACCGGATCATCGGGTGCCTATGCCCGCACGTGGGGGCTCGACAAGCTGCCCGGGGTTCGCAAGATGATGGAGCACCCGGCCTACGACAGCTATTGGCAGCAGCAGGCGGTCGACAAGCTGCTGGCGGCGCGCAAGCTGACCGTGCCGACGCTGGTCATGCTGGGACAGTGGGACCAGGAAGACAGCTATGGCGGGCCCGCCGTGTACAAGGCGGTCAAGGCGGCACAGCCCGATGCGCCGATCATGCTGGGGATCGGGCCGTGGCGCCATTCGGGCGCGAACTATGAAGGGTCAAGCCTGGGGGCGCTGAAGTTCGAAGGCGATACGGCACTGCAGTTCCGGATGGACTGGATCAAGCCGTTCCTCGACTGCCGGGTGAAGACCAATCCCGCCCCGTGCAAGGCCATGCCGGCTGCCGTCACCTATGCCACCGGCGCCAACCGCTGGGAGGTGGACGCGAAGTGGCCGGCCGGCAGCGAAATGCCGCTCTATCTGGGCGCCAATGCCAGCCTCAGCTGGACCCGGCCCGACACGGCCGGCAGCGACGAATATGTCTCCGATCCGGCCAAGCCCGTGCCGTTTCTGCCGCGCCCGATCCGGATGGAAGGCGATGCCTGGCGGACCTGGCTGGTCCAGGACCAGCGCTTTGTCGACGGGCGCACCGATGTGCTGACCTATTCGACTCCGGTGCTCGACAAGCCGGTCCACATCAAGGGCGCCCCCCGGGTCGACCTGCGCGCCGCGACCAGCGGGCGCGACAGCGACTGGGTGGTCAAACTGATCGACGTCTATCCCGACGAGGCGACAGCCACGCCGGGCATGGCGGGGTATGAGCTGGGGATCGGGATCGAGATTTTCCGCGGCCGCTATGTCCACGGCTTTGCCACGCCCGCCCCGCTGGAGCCGGGCAAGACCTATGCCTTTGGCTGGTCGCTGCCCAACGTCAACCACGTGGTCAAGCCGGGGCACCGGATCATGGTCCAGATCCAGTCGAGCCTCTACCCGCTCTACGATCGCAACCCGCAGACCTGGGTGCCCTCGATCTT
>JABFRE010000023.1 GCA_013141325.1 Novosphingobium sp. | reverse complement strand
TCGCCATCCGGCCCGACAGGTAGGCGTGGCGTCCGGCTTCGACCGCCAGCTTCATCGCCCGGGCCATACGGACCGGGTCCTTCGCCTCGGCGATGGCGGTGTTCATCAACACGCCGTCAACGCCCAGCTCCATCGCCACCGCGGCGTCGCTGGCGGTGCCGACCCCGGCATCGACCAGCACCGGCACGCTGGCTCCTTCGACGATCAGGCGGATCGTTACCCGGTTCTGGATGCCAAGGCCCGAACCGATCGGCGCGCCCAGCGGCATCACCGCCACTGCGCCGGCGCTTTCCAGCTGCTTGGCGGCGATCGGATCGTCGACGCAGTAGACCATCGGCAGGAAGCCCTCGCCGGCCAGCACTTCGCAGGCCTTCAGCGTTTCGCGCATGTCGGGATAGAGCGTGCGGGCTTCGCCCAGTACCTCGAGTTTGACCAGATCCCAGCCGCCCGCCTCGCGCGCCAGGCGCAGGGTGCGGATCGCCTCGTCGGCGGTAAAGCATCCGGCGGTATTCGGCAGATAGGTGATCTTGTTGGGATCGATGAAGTCGGTCAGCATCGGCGCCTTGGGGTCTGACACGTTGACCCGGCGCACCGCGACGGTGACGATTTCCGCGCCGGAGGCTTCGAGCGCGGCCGCGTTCTGGGCGAAGTCCCGGTACTTGCCGGTCCCGACGATGAGGCGCGAGCGGAAGGTGCGCCCGGCAACGGTCCAGGTATCGTCGGAAGTATGGTCCCCCCCGCCGACGAAATGGACGATTTCCAGCACATCGCCCTCACCCAGCGCAACTTCGCCCAGCGTCGAACGCGGGACGATCTCGCCGTTCCGTTCGACCGCGACCTTCGCCGGATCAAGCGCAAGACTGCAAACCAGATCGGCGATCGATCCGGGTGCAACGCGGCGAAGTTCGCCGTTTACGGTAAGGGAAAGCTCTGCGGTCATGATCGACCGCATTTAGCCTGCACTACGATTGGCGCAAGTTGCGGATGTGCGCCCAGCCCAGCAAGGCCACGCCGGCGATCGTAAGCACAGCCTCGGCCATGCCGTGGCCGGTGAACAGGGCAATGGCCATCAGCACCACACCGGCACCGCCCACCTGCAGGGGCAGGGCATCACCGTGCCGCATCGCACCCATCACCAGCGTGATCGAGCCGACACCGATGGCCAGTGCCAGACCGATGCGGTGAATCGCCGGAGCCAGGATATATTCCCCCCCCAGCCCGAGCCCGGCAACAAGCAGCAGTCCGGCCAGGCAGTGCAGCGCGCACAGCCCGGAAATAAGCACGCCCACCCGGTCAAGCCGGTCGCGAATCGTGAGGATGGCACTGCGCATTGCGTGGCCCATGTATGTGACGATGTAACATCATTCAAGGGCTAAGCGCAGACCTGGCGCAAACCGCTTGCGCTTTGCTGTGCTGCATCGCAGAGGGCGGCGCATGACCGAGGGTGAGATCTCCACCGCTGCTGCCCGCCCGCTGGCACTGGCCCGCTGGCTGTTTTGCGTTGCCACTCTGGTGGCACTGATGGTTACCGTCGGTGGGATCACCCGGTTGACCGAATCGGGGCTTTCCATCACCGAATGGAAGCCGGTGAGCGGGGCGATTCCACCCCTGAGCGAAGCGCAGTGGCAGGCCGCTTTCGAAGCGTATCAGCAGATTCCCCAGTACCGCGAGGTAGCCGGCCCTGCCGGGATGACACTGGCGGGCTTCAAGTTCATCTTCTTCTGGGAATGGTTCCATCGCCTGCTTGGGCGGGTGATCGGTGTGGCCTTTGCGCTCCCCCTGTTCTGGTTCTGGATCAAGCAGGCGATCCCGGCGGGCTTTCACGTCCGGCTGGTCGGCCTGCTGTTGCTGGGCAGTTTGCAAGGCGCCGTCGGCTGGTGGATGGTCACCTCTGGCCTGAGCCAGGACGTCAAGGTCAGCCACATCCGTCTGGCGATCCACCTGCTGCTGGCCTTGACCACCTTGGCCGCGCTGGTCTGGACCGCGCTAGACCTGCGCTGTGCCGCGCGGGGCGAAGCCAGGGCGCGGCTAACCCGCCTGGGGCTGCTGGTCTGGGCGGCACTGGCAGTCCAGCTCTGCTACGGCGCGTTCGTGGCCGGGCTGCGCGCAGGCTATGTCGCCGGGGCGGGCTGGTTCAACTGGGGCGCCTGGCCGCTGATGCAGGGGCGATTGTTTCCCGCCGGGATCGATGGGTCGCGCGGTGCGGCGCAGGCGCTGGTTTCGGATCCCTATCTGGTCCATTTCATCCACCGCTGGTGGGCCTGGGTGGCGGTGGCGCTGCTGGTGGTGCTGGCCCGATTGCTGCGTGAGGGGTACCGCCCGGCATCGGTTGCGATCCATACCGCCTTCGGTACTCAGCTGCTGCTGGGAATTGCCACCGTGATGAGCGGGATGAGCCTGGTTCTGGCCGCGCTGCACCAGTTGGTGGGCGCACTGCTGGTCGCGGCCGTCGCCTGGGGGACCCACGCTGCGGGGCGCAAAGGGCGTTGAAGGGTCCGATCAGTATGCCGCCTGAGCATAGAAAATCTGCGGCTTTGCCAGCTGGTCTTGCCGCAAGCCCCCTTGACGAAACGCGCTTTGCCTGCGCCAATATCGCTCCCAACCATTCGTTCGCTCTAAATTACTGGCATGGGCGCGCGCGGCGAAGGAGGGATGCAGGGGTGCTTTGCAGGACGGAGTCCGTTCTGTTCGATCACGCGCTGGCGCGCAGCGCCGGGCGGTTTCTTGTGTGGGCGAGCCAATGGCGCGGGGCATGACGATGCAGTCGCTGCTGTTGGCGAGCGTCGCCGCCTTGCTTCCGGTTGCTGCCGCAAGCAATCTGGCGCTCGCCGCGCCAACCTTGGCCGATTCACGTTTTTCTCCGCCCTCAAGCGATCTGGTGCTCACCCGGACCCTGTGGCGCAGCCTGCACGACGGGCAGCAGATCATGATTCGGCGGCGCTACGATGTGCGGTTTGTCGCGGACGGCGCCGGCTACCGGCTTGATGGCCATCTGATCGACGCCACAGTTGAAGCCCCCGCTGCGCTAGCCGCCTTTGCCGCGCTCGAACGCAACCGGGTCGATGTCTCGCTGTTCCCGGTGCGGATCGACGCGCAGGGGCGGATCCTGATCGACGGAACTCCGCCCCCGCCCGGCGCGCATGCCGCAGTGGAGAGTCTGGCTCGCACCGCGCTGGGTGACGCTCCGCTCGCCAAACCGGACGAGCAGGCTGCCAGGCAGCAGCTTGCCCTGATCACCGGCCGCACCGGAGCGATCGGCAGTCTGCCAGCGGATCTGTTCCGGCCCCAGCCCGGGGAACGGCTCGAGCGCCGCCGGATTGCCCTTCCCGGCGGGATGGAAGGCGAGGTCGAAGTGGCAACCAAGGTTGCGGCGAGCGCGCCGCACAGCGTACCCCAGACGGTTGAGCGGGTGATCACGACCACGCTGGAAGGAACCACCCGCGTCTCACGCGAGGTCTGGTCGTTCGGCGTCAAATAAGCGTCCTCCGGCCTTACGGTATTATTTTACCTCTAGGCAAAGCCGCCCAAAAGCTTGACTTTATCGCCGTTCTGAACGAATGGCCCGCCTTCCTGCGCGTCCGGAGCGATCCGGGCGGGATTCGCAAGACGGGAATTTGACCTCTAAGCAAGGAAAGCTGGCCATGAAGGCGCTCAGCAAGGTCACCCGGTCGATCAAACCGGCCGAGGTG
>JABFRE010000004.1 GCA_013141325.1 Novosphingobium sp. | reverse complement strand
GCTTAGCCGCTAAGGCGCTGACCACGCACCGGGGTCGCGGCCGGACGGTAAACGGGGGCAGGACGGGAACTTGAGCACTTCACAGATCGTTTCCTACGAACCGGCTACCGGCGCCGAAATCTGGCGCGGACGGCGCGGCAATGTCGATGAAGTGGTCGACCGCGCTCGCCGGGCCTGGCCAGCCTGGGCCGCGCAGCCGCTTTCCAACCGCATGGAACTGGTCCGCCGCTTTGCCAACGAAGTGCGCAAGGACGGCGAAAAGCTGGCCGCGATGATTGCGCGCGAAACCGGCAAGCCGCTGTGGGAGGCGCGCACCGAAGTCGAAAGCGTGGTGGCCAAGGTCGAGATTTCGATCCGCGCCTATGCCGAACGCACTGCCCAGCGCAAACTGGACAACGCCCTTCAGGGCACCGCCGCGCTGCGTCACAAGCCGCACGGGGTGATGGCCGTTCTTGGGCCGTACAACTTCCCTGCGCACCTGCCCAACGGGCACATCGTCCCCGCGCTGATCGCGGGCAACGCAATCGTCTTCAAGCCCAGCGAAAAGACCCCGGCCACCGGCGAAATGCTGCTGCGCTGTTTTCACCGCGCAGGGATTTCCGCGGCAGTGGTCCAGCTGCTGGTCGGCGGCCCGGAAGAAGGCCAGGCCCTGGTCGCCCACGAAGGGATCGACGGGGTGCTGTTCACCGGATCGGCCCACGCCGGGATCGCGATCAACCGCAAGCTGGCGGCCCGGCCGGACAAGATCGTCGCGCTGGAAATGGGCGGCAACAATCCGATCGTTCTCTGGGATACCCCCAAAGTCACCGATGCGGCGGCGCTGGTCATCCAGTCAGCCTTCACCAGCGCCGGTCAGCGCTGCTCGGCGGCTCGGCGGCTGATCGTCAAATCGACCATGTACGATGCCGTGGTAGGCGAAGTGAAGCGGATGGCGGACCGGATCATCGTCGGAGCCCCGTTTGACGAACCAGCGCCGTTCATGGGCCCGGTGATCGACAACGCCGCCGCCGACGGCCTGACCGAGAGTTTTCTCTACCTGCTCAGCCACGGCGGCAAGGCGATCAAGCATCTGGTCCGACCGCGTGACGACCTGCCCTTCCTGTCGCCCGCGATCATCGACGTCTCCAGGGTCAAGGACCGCCCCGATGTCGAGCTGTTCGGTCCACTGCTGCAGGTCTACCAGGTCAGCGACTTCGACGAGGCGATTGCGGAGGCGAACAACACCCGCTTTGGCCTCTCAGCCTCGCTGATCGGTGGCACACCGGCCGAATACAACCGGTTCTGGGCCAATATCCGCGCCGGGATCATCAACTGGAACCGGCCGACCAACGGCGCCTCCTCCGCCGCGCCGTTCGGCGGGGTCGGCCTGTCGGGCAACCACCGCCCCAGCGCCTATTACGCAGCCGACTATTGCGCCTATCCGGTGGCCTCCAACGAAATGGAACAGCCGCGCGCGATCATCGGCGTCGGCCTGCGCGAGAATTAGAACCCGCTCGTAACGATATCGGCCTGGGTCAGTCCGTCGGCCCGGCGGCGCACAATCACGCCGTAACGCGCCGCGCCCTTTGCGCCGTCCAGCGTTTGGTCGTCGCCTTCACGGACGTGGCGCACCGAAAAACCTTGGGCGGCGGCGCGGGCGGCGTAGTAGTCGAGGACATCGCTGGACAGTACCGGCGTGACGAATCCGACCACCCGCAGCGCGCAGCCCGGCGTCTGCGCGCCTGCGGCCTGGCCGACGTGGCCGCGCGGATACACCTCGAACGGGGGCGGCAACCGCGCCGCCCACAGCGCCGAATAGTCCAGGCTGTCGGCGCAGCCTTTGCCCCCCAGCCCCAGCGCCGCGGCAATCGCCTGAGCGGTCGCGGCCTTGGCAAAGCGCGAGGTATCCGTGGTCTTTTCGGGCGCGGGCGCAGCAGCGATCGCCCCGCCCGCAGCCGCCAAAGCCGCCCGCCTGGCCGCAGCGATCTCTTCGGGCGAGCGTTGTTCGGGCGGAATGGCCGCACTGGCCGGACCGCCCCCGGTCAATGCCGCGCCGTCCTGGTTCTGGGTGGTCAGATCAGGGTCGGCCATCAGCGGGTCGCTCAGCGCCTCGCTGACTGCGGGATCACGCTCCGCAAGCGGATCTTTCGCCGTGTCAGCGCCGCCGCACGCGGTCACAAGCAGAGTTCCAAGCAGGACAGCCGATCGCAAGGGGCATAGTACCTTCATCATCGCCGGTATCTCTTGCCGCAAGTGGCGCCCAGCGTAAAGGAGCGCCCCCGGCCGCAGGCCAAGGGCGCTCCCCACAGCGCCACGCGTGCGACCCGGCGCCGTGTCTCGGTTGTCCAGTTTGAAAAGCAGGCGCGGCGCGCCCATCCGCCCGCTCAGCCCGAAATTCTGCCCGAAATTCTGCCCGCTGTGTTTGTTCCCCTTCGACCGCCCGGGCCTCTAGCCAAGGCAGTCTGAACGATTCGCAACAAAGTTGTCAGCAAACGAAATGAGATGTCGCGCTTGCCGGACAGGGTCTGGACCGGTAGCGGCGGACGGATGCAGCCGAGCCCTCACCCCAAAAAATCCGGCGGTCTTTCGCTCGCGCTGGGCGCCTTTGGCATTTGGGGGTTGTTTCCGCTGTACCTGCGGCTGGTGCATCAAGTGCCGCCGCTCGAATTCATCGGCTGGCGCATCGTCTGGACCTTGCCGTTCTGTCTGGCCGTGATCGCAATCGGTCGCCATGGCGCAGAGTTGCGCGCGACGCTGCGCAACGGTGCGGTGGTCCGGCGCCTGACGTTGAGTGCGCTGCTGGTGGGGATCAACTGGACGGTCTATGTCCTGGCGATCCAGGCCGATCACTTTTTTGCGGCCAGCCTGGGCTATTACATCAACCCTCTGGCCAACGTCCTCGCCGGGACGCTGTTCCTGGGCGAACGGCTCAGCCCCCGGCAATGGATCGCGGTCGCGCTGGCGGCGCTGGGAGTATCGCTGCTGGCCTGGGGCGCGCGCGACATGCTGGGGATCAGTCTGGTCCTGGCGATCAGTTTTTGCGCCTATGGTCTGGTGCGCAAAACCACTTCGGTCGGATCGCTGGCGGGGCTGACGATCGAATCGGCGGTGCTGCTGGTCCCGGCCGCAGTGTTGATCGGTTGGTACGCGGCCAGCCCATCCGGTTCCAGCTTCGGCATGTCCGCAGGATCAAGCGTGCTTATTGCCCTCGCCGGCCCGATCACCGCCATCCCGCTGATGCTGTTCACCGCCGCCGCGCAGCGGATGGACTATTCGGCGATCGGCATGACCCAGTTCATCGCGCCGACGATGGTTTTCATTCTTGGCCTGACGCTGTTCGACGAGCCGTTGCGCCCGGTTCAGCTGGCCTGCTTCGTGCTGATCTGGATTGCGATCGCGGTCTTCGTGTGGGATCTGCTCGACCGGCGAAGCAAGGCTGTTTAGCCGGCAAACCGCCAGCGCAGCACTTCGCCCGCATGGAACGGGACGATCGGGGTTCCGCTGGCATCGATCACCGCCGGAACCTCCACCGGCGCGCGCTCCAGCGTTACCGTGGCTTCGTTGACCGGCAGTCCGTAGAAGGCGGGTCCATTGCGGCTGGCAAAGGCTTCGAGCTGCGCCAGCGCGCCCTCCTCCTCAAACACCGCGGCATAGCTTTCCAGCGCGTAGGGAGCGTTGAAGATCCCGGCACAGCCGCAGGCGGCCTCCTTCGCCGGCACCGCGTGGGGGGCGCTGTCGGTGCCAAGGAAGAACTGCGCGCTGCCCGATGTCGCCGCCTTGCGCAGCGCCAGCCGATGCTGTTCGCGCTTGGCCACTGGCAGGCAGTAGGCGTGCGGGCGGATCCCGCCCGCAAACATCGCGTTGCGGTTGATATGCAGGTGCTGGGGGGTGATCGTGGCCGCCACGTTGGGGCCGCAAGCCAGCACGAAGGCGACTGCCTGTTCGGTGGTGATGTGTTCGAAAACCACCTTCAGCTCCGGCATGGCCCGCACCAGCGGCGCCAGCGTGCGCTCGATGAACACCGCCTCGCGGTCAAAGATGTCGACGTCGGTGCTGGTCACTTCGCCGTGGACCAGCAGCGGCATGCCGATCGCCGCCATCCGCTCCAGTGCGGCGCGGATATTGGCAACGTCGGTCACCCCGTGCGCCGATCCGGTGGTGGCGTGGGCGGGATAGAGCTTGGCTGCGGTGAACACCCCGGCCGCGAAACCGGCGGCCAGTTCGTCCGGATCGCTGGCGTCGGTCAGATAGGCAGTCATCAGCGGAGTGAACTGCGCTCCCGGCGGCACGGCGGCCACGATCCGCGCGCGATAGGCCTCTGCCGCCGCGACCGTCGTTACCGGAGGGGAAAGGTTGGGCATGACGATCGCCCGGGCGAACTGCCGCACAGTATGGGGCAGCACCCCGGCCATCACCGCGCCGTCGCGCAAGTGGACGTGCCAATCGTCGGGGCGGCGGATCGTCAGAGTCGCGGGCGCAGTCATGGCTTCCCCTTAGTCATGGTCGCCCCTATCTGTCACCCATGACTGCAACCCTGCTGACCGACCGCGCCGTAATCCGGCTCTCCCCGTTCGATGACGGCGAAGATGTGCGCGGTTTTCTTCAGGGGCTCGTTACCAACGACGTCACCGGCGCGCTGCCGGTCTGGGCGGCGCTACTCAGCCCGCAAGGCAAGGTGCTGTTCGATTTTGTGGTCTGGGAAGACGAAGCCGACCTGCTGCTCGATTGCGAGGCGGCGCAGGCCGAGGCGCTGGCGAAGCGCCTGTCGCTGTACCGCCTGCGCCGCAAGATCGGAATCGCCTCGGATCCGGCACTAGGCGTCCATTGGCAAGCGGGCGGCGGCCCGACACCTGATCCGCGGCTGCCGGCATTGGGGCAGCGCTGGCTTGGCAAGACCGAGGGCGACAGTGCGGATACCGCATGGTTGGCGCATCGTCTCTCGCTAGGCGTCTGCGAGGGCAGCGCCGAACTGTCCGACCTGCTCTGGCTGGAATGCAACGCGGCCGAACTGAACGGGGTGAGCTTCACCAAGGGCTGTTACGTCGGCCAGGAAAACACCGCACGGATGAACTGGCGCGCGAAGGTCAACCGGCGGCTGGTGGTGGTGCCGCTGGCGCAGAGCGACCCGGCCCGCCAGCGCGCAGCCTATCGCGTGCTGGGGCTGGCCGTCGATCACCTGCGCGTTGAGGATATCCCGGAAGAACGGTTGCCGGACTGGATTCAGCCATCCTGACCCGGCACCACAATTCCGGCCTTGATCGCTCCGTCGATCAGCATCCGCTCGGCCAGATCGCGCGCCGAGGTGCGCGGCAGGCTCAGCGATTGGGCGAGCGGTCCACCCAGCAGCGCATCGCCCAGCGCCATCAGGCACAGGGCGTGAGTGGTATCGTGCATGCTGCCGGTCGCATGGTCGCCCAGATCGTCGACCAGGTCGTGGATCGCCTCGACAATCGGATCGAGTGCATCCTCGTTGCCGCTGACGATCATCCAGCTCGCCAAGGCGGCCCCGCCTTCCTTGTCGAAAGCGTCGAACGTGAGGTCAACCACTTCGCGCGGGGCGCCCGATCCGTCGCGGCTGGCCAGCACGGCATCCTCGATCGAGGCGCAGATCGTCACCGCCAGGTGCCGGGCCAGCTCTTTCTGCAGGCCCGCTGCCGATCCGAAGTGGTGCAGCAGGTTGGCATGGGTGCGCCCGATCCGCGAGGCCACGGCCTTGAGCGTCACCGCCTGCGGGCCAAGCTCGATCAGCAGCGTGCGCGCGGCTTCCAGCGCGACGGTGCGGCTCTCTTCCTGGCTGAGTCGTTTTCTTATTGACATTGATGTAAGTTAAACTATCTGACGAAGCATGAACGCCCCCGCTAAATTCTCCCTCGACGTAGAACCCGCCGACGCTTCGGGCAAGGCGCAGGTTCCCACTCCCCACGATCTCGTGATCACCGTGCGCGATCAGCGCTTTGGCCGCACGGCCAAGCCGGCGCGCTGGTGGCTGGGCGGCGATCCGATCGGATCGGCCTGGCACAACGCGCTGTCCGCCACCTTTCCGCGCGGCGAGGCGATGTTCATCGACGCCGTGAAGGCCCACCGCGACGGAGCCTCACCCAAGCTTGAGGCGGAAATCCGCGCCTTCGTGAAACAGGAAATCAACCACACCCGCGAACACATCGTGTTCAACAAGGCGGCGGCCGAAGCCGGCTATGACATGGACAAGATCGACCGCCGGCTGGAAGAAATGATGGCGATGATCAAGGAGCGGCCGCCGATCGTCAATCTGGCCGCGACCATCGCGCTGGAACACTACACGGCGATCATGGCCCACGAATTCCTGGCCAATCCCAAGCATTTCAGGAATGCCGAGCCGGAAACCGCCGCGATGTGGCGCTGGCACGCGATGGAAGAGATCGAGCACAAGGGCGTCGCCTTCGACACCTATCGCCACGCGACCCGGGACTGGAGCCGCTGGCGCCGGTGGAAGCTGAAAAGCCTGATGATGCTGGTGATCACCCAGAACTTCGTGCGCAACCGCTGGAACGACACGCTGGACCTCCTGGCTCAGGACGGGCTGAGCGGCTGGAAGATCAAGGCCAAGCTGGCGTGGTACCTGTTCGGCACCCCCGGTGTGCTTCGCAAGATCGTCCCGGCCTGGTTTGCCTATTTCATGCCCGGCTTCCACCCCTGGAACCACGACGACCGCGCGCTGATCGGCAAGGCCGAGAGCGACTTTCCCGATGCGGTGATGGCGGGCTGACTGCAATTCCTCCCCGAGCAAGCTCGGGGAGGATTTTCAATTACGCCGCGCGCATCGCGTCCGGATTGTCGTCGTCGCAGTCGCTTGGCGCGCCCAGCGCGATCCGGTGCTCGACCGACTGCGCGTCATAGCCGCGGGCCAGGCTGTAACGATGGCGGATCCGCCCCGTGGGCGCAAAGCCAACCTTGCGCAGCACCCGGCCCGATGCCGGATTGTCGATGAAGTGGCCGGCCACGATCGCCCGGTGGCCGAGCACCTTGGCCAGCCGCAGCACCGCCCGTGCGGCTTCGGTGGCATAGCCCTTGCCCCAATGAGCACGGGCGAACCAATAGCCCAGCTCAACTTCGCCATCGATTTCGCCGAGCCCGACGCAGCCGATCAGTTCCGCAGGAGCGGAGCTGCTTGGCAAGGTCACGAAGAAGTGCGGCAGGCGCACGTCCTGCGGCTGGCTGGCGAACCAGCGTGCGTCATCGGCCGTGTAGGGCCATGGCGCTTTGGCGAGGTTGCGGACCACCGATTCGTCGGCGATCCGGCTCAGAAGTTCCTGCCAGTCCTCGGGCCATCCGGGCCTCAGGAACAGCCTTTCGCTGCGAATGAACACGTCAAATCTCCCATCATTCGCCCCGCTTGCCGCCCTAGCGTGCAAGCGTGACAGTGCCATTACGGCTTGCGTCAGGACGCACCCTGAGCGGGGCGCGTTAAGCAAGCTGTGCTGAGGGAGAGACGAAAAGAGGGAGACGGGTTGGCCCCTCTCCCTCGTGCGCCGGACTCACCTGAGTCCGAAGGGGCCATCCAGTCAGGATGACCCTTTATCGGTCATCCGGTTATTCGGCGGCGACTGCCATATCCACCGAGACGTACTTGCGGCCAAGCTTGCCGTCGTGGAATCGCACACGGCCACCGGTCAGCGCGAACAGGGTGTGATCCTTGCCCATGCCGACATTGGCACCTGGGTAGACCTTGGTCCCGCGCTGACGGATGATAATGTTGCCGCCGATCACGTCCTGACCGCCGAACTTCTTCACGCCAAGGCGACGACCGGCCGAATCACGACCGTTACGCGAGGAGCCGCCTGCTTTCTTGTGTGCCATCTCGATCTACTCCGAATTCTTATTCAGCGGCCTTGGGGGCGGCCTTCTTGGCCGGAGCCTTCTTCGCCGGTGCTTCGGCAGCAGGAGCAGCCTCAGCCTTGGGCGCGGCTTCCTTCTTGGGGGCCGCCTTCTTGGCCTCGCCACCGACAGCCAGAATCCGCAGCAGGGTCAACTGCTGACGGTGACCGTTGCGACGGCGATAGTTGTGGCGGCGACGCTTCTTGAAAACGATCACCTTTTCCGACTTCGCCTGGGCGATGATTTCGGCCGAAACCACGACACCCTTGGCGTCCTTGATCTCCCCGCCGTCGCCGGCCAGCAGAACATCGCCCAAGGTGATGGTTTCACCGGCTTCGCCAGCCAGCTTTTCAACCGCGATCTTGTCTCCGGCGGCAACCCGGTATTGCTTGCCGCCCGTGCGCACTACAGCGAACATGGTGCTTCTATCCGTTCATTTCTCACAAGCCGCCCCGCCACATGCGGACAGCAGTCCGGCACCCTGCCAAGCGACAGGGGTCCGAAGAAGGGCCGCGCCTAGTCGAAGCGGGGCAAAGTGTCAACGGGGGAGTGGCAGGAAATGACTCCCACTGGCAACTGCCGCCCGGCATGCTATGGGCTGGCCATGCGCCGCTCCCACACCGCTTCGCTGCTCGCCCTGACCGCCGTGACACTGGCTGCTTGCGCCAAGGACGCTGGAACCTATCCTTCGCTGGCGCGCCGCCCGGCCGAACGGGTCAGCGGCACTGCACCCGTGGTTTCCCCAGCGCCCGAAGCAACGCCCATGCCGCCTCCACCCGAGCTGCTCGACCGGCTGGACCGCCTGGTGGCCGAAGCCCGCAGCGCCGATGCCCGCTTTCGCCAGAACAGCCCCCGCACCCGCGCGCTGGTCTCCGCCGCCAGCAACGCCGCCATCGCCAGCGAAAGCTGGGCGGTGGCAACCGTCGCCCTCGCCGACCTCGAATCGCAGCGCAGCCAGGCGATGATCGCGCTGGCCGATCTCGACGCGCTCTACGCTGCGGCAACCGTCGCCGGCAGCGATTCCAGCGCAGTTGCCCGCGCCCGCGAACAGGTAATTGCGATGGTGGGCGAGGAAGATGCGGTGCTCAGCGAGCTCAAGAGCCAGCTGGCGAGCTAATCCCACCGCGCCTTGTCAGCGTGATCTTCGGCGCGCGGTTCGATCCAGTGCCATTCGCCGCCGCGCTTTTCGCGTTTCCAGAACCACGAATCGCTTTTGAGGTGGTCCATCGCGAAATCGACCGCGTCGAAAGCCGCGCGGCGGTGCGTGGCGGCGGCGGAAACGCAGACGATCGGCTCGCCCGGATGCAGCACGCCGGTCCGGTGGAGAATCAGGATCCCCATCAGATCGAAGCGCCCTGCAGCGCGCTGCGCCAAAGCCTGCATGCCTGGCAGGGTCAGCGGCGCGTAATGGCTCAGTTCCAGCGCCTCGACCCCGTCCTCGCTGCGCACCTCGCCGACAAAGGTGCAGACCCCGCCAAGGCCGGGATGGGCGTGGGTGAACGCGCCAATAAAGGCGCCCGGAATGAACGGCCGGTCGAGCAGGCGAACGTCGATCATCAGGTCACCCGCCGCTAACCGGGGGCAGAAAGGCCAGTTCATCGCCCGGGCTCAGCACAATCCCGCCATGATCGCCCAGCAGGGTGCCGTTCAGCGCAAAGCGCACCCGCTCGTCGAGCAGCGCCAGCGAAAGGTCGGGTTCAAGCGCCGCCAGCACCGTTTCAAGGGGGCCGGAGGCAACCGTGCGCTCCGCTTCGCCGGCAACGCTTTGCAACCGGCCCAGAAACACCAGCTTCGCCATCGCCTCAGCCGCCGGTAACCGACATATGCCGCGCCAGAGCCGGGGCCTGGCCGTGGGCGTCGATCGCGAAGGCGTGTCGTTCGGGCTTGATCCGCATCGCCAGAGCCAGCGCCTCGTGCAAAGCCGAATCGGGATCGGGCGAACGCAGCGCGGCGCGCAGATCAACCATCTCGGTCCCGCCGAGGCACGGATGCAACTGGCCGGTCGTGGTCACCCGCACCCGGTTGCAGCCGTCGCAGAAGTTGCCGGTCAACGGGGTAATGAACCCCAGCCGTCCGCCGGTTTCGGCAACGTCGGCATAGCGCGCCGGGCCGCCGGTGCGGTGGGCGCTGGGGGTGAGCGTGTAGCGCTGTTCCAGGCCCGCGCGCACCATGCTGAGCGGCAGGTACTGGTCGAACCGGTCGGCCTCCACCTCGCCCAGCGGCATCACTTCGATCAGGGTCAGGTCCATGCCGCGCCCGTGCGCCCACGCGACCAGTGCGGGAATCTCCTCCGCGTTGGTGCCTTTCAGCGCGACGGTGTTGATCTTGACCGCGATCCCGGAGGCCTGCGCTGCTGCGATCCCCTCCAGCACCTGAGGCAGGCTGTCGCGCCGGGCCAGCCGGGCGAAGGTTTCACGGTCCAGTGTATCGAGCGAGACGTTGATCCGCCGGACCCCGGCCGCCGCCAGGTCCCCGGCGAATTCGGCCAGCCGGGTGCCGTTGGTGGTCAGGGTCAGCTCGTCCAGCCCGTCGCCCAGCTTGCGTCCCAGCGCGCGGACCAGCTCGATCATGTCGCGCCGCACCAGCGGCTCCCCCCCGGTCAACCGGATCCGGGTCACCCCGCGGGCGATGAAGCCCAGCGCAAGCCGATGCAGCTCCTCCAGGCTCAGCACTTCGCTGCGCGGCAGGAAGGTCTGCCGCTCGGGCATGCAATAGGCACAGCGCAGGTCGCAGCGGTCGGTTACCGACAGCCGCAGGTAGGTGATCCGACGCTGGAAGGTGTCGACCAGGCTCATGCCGCGGAGGTTACCACAGGCGCCGCACCCGTGCCATCCAGCTGCAGGTATTGCCCGGTCAGCCCCGGCGCGCCCGCGAGATAGGCCAGCGCCGCCGCCACGGCCGCACCGTCGCCACCCGCCACGGCGTTGACCCGCACCGGCGCATGGCCGCGCGCAAGGTTCTGCACGGCGGCCAGCCGCCAGGCGGTGTGGGTGTGATCGGCGGCGGGGAAGATGAGCACGAGGCATTCCCCCCCGCAACGGGGAAGATCCAACACCTCCACCCACTGTGCGTAAAACACCGCAGCCGCTGCCAGCGGATCGTCGGGCAGGCCGGAAACGTCCAGCCGCCGCATCAGCGCCGCTCGCGCCGCAGGGTCATGCCGATCTTCTCGCCCGCTTCGCTGATCGCCAGCTTGACGATCTTGACCGTCACCGCCTCGATCCGCGTATCCTGCAGGAACAGCGTTTCGCAGATGTGATCGGCCACGGCCTCGATCAGCTTGAAGTGCACCCCGTGCGGCAGCGCTGCGGAGGCCGCGAACTTGAGGTCCATATAATTCTTGCTGGCCGCCAGCGGGGTTTCGGGCTCAAACCGGGGAATCGGCTTCAGCTGTGCCTGGACGGTGATCCGCAGCGGCTGGGGGCGGCCGGTTTCTTCCGAATAGATGCCGGTCAGGACATCGTGTTCGAAATCGGCAACTTCGAGGATCAGCGAATCGGCCATATCCGTCCCTAGCCCGGATTGGACCAGCGAGCGAAGATCGCGGTGGGCAGCAGTCTGCCGTCCGGCCCCTCCTCGCGCACCGCCAGATCGCCGTGTTCGATTTTGCCGGGCAGGTCGGCGCAGACCTCGTCCAAGAGCCCGGCCAGCGCCAGACTGCTCATTCGCACGGCATAGACCGTCAGGAACAGGAAGCGGCTGCCCGCATCTAGCAGCCGCGCGCAGTCGCCGACCAGGCCAGGCAGATGCTCTTCCAGCCGCCAGACCTCGCCCTCGGGCCCGCGCCCGAATTTGGGCGGATCGAGGATGATCCCGTCATAGCGCTTGCCGCGCCGCACCTCGCGCGCCGCGAATTTTGCGGCATCGTCAACAATCCAGCGCACCGGGCGTTCTGTCATGTCCGACAATGCGGCGTTCTCGCGCGCCTGGGCAACCGACTTCTTGCTGGCATCGACATGGGTCACCGGCCCGAATGCGGACAGCGCCAGCGTGCCGACACCGGTGTAGCCGAACAGGTTCAGCGTCGCGGCATCCGCCTTTCCGGCAAGCTGCGCGCCCATCCAGTCCCACACCGGGGCCATGTCGGGAAAGAACCCCAGGTGGCGAAACGGTGTGCACTGGGCAGTGAAGCGAACATCGCCCCAGGCCAGCGGCCAGCCCTGCTGCGGCACGGCCCGCGCATAGTGCCAGCGTCCGCCGCCGTCCTCGTCCGATCCGGGAACGAATTCGCCGTCAGAGGTCCAGCGCTCCTGCCGCGGCGCCCACAGTGCCTGGCTGTCGGGGCGGATGAAGCGGTGCGGTCCATAGCGTTCCAGCTTGCGGCCGTGGCCAGAATCGACCAGGCCATAGTCGGCCCAGGCCTCGCCGGTCATCACCACCGGCGCTTCGATCAGGTCAGCCACGCGGCACCGCGTGCTTGGCAATATAGGCTGCCAAGGCAGCGTAATCGCCCGGCAGCTCGACCAGCCGCTCCTCGCGCTCGAACAGGTCACCGATCCGCGCCGGCAGCACCGGACGCTGCCCGGTGGCGCGTTCCACCGCGTCGCGGAACTTGGCCGGGTGCGCAGTCGCCAGGGTGATGACCGGCGTTTCGCGTCCGATCCCGGCGGCGCGCGCGGCGTGCAGGCCGATCGCGGTATGCGGATCAAGCAGCTCGCCGCTGGCATCGAAGGCCCAGCGGATCGAGGCGGCCATGTCGTTGGCATCGGCCCGCGCGCTGGAAAACAGCGCGGCCGCGCCCCCCTCTCGCAAATTGGCGCGCTGCGCATTGGTGAGCTGCATCGCCCTGGTCGCTTCGAAGCCCGCCATCTGCGCCGCCAGAGCCGCGCCGTCGCGCCCGCCAAGGTCGAACAGCAGGCGCTCGAAATTGGACGAGACCTGGATGTCCATCGACGGCGCCGCGGTGGGGGTGACGGTTCCCGCCGAATAGTCGCCCGTGGTCAGCGCGCGGTGGAGGATGTCGTTGACGTTGGTCGCCACGATCAGCCGCTCAATCGGCAGGCCCATCTGCGCGGCGACATAGCCCGCAAAGACATCGCCGAAATTGCCGGTCGGCACGGCAAAGGCCACCTTGCGCTGCGGCGCGCCCAGCTGCAGAGCGGCGGCAAAGTAATAGACCACCTGTGCCATCAGCCGCGCCCAGTTGATCGAATTGACCGCCCCGATCGCAAAGCGGCTGGTCATGCCGGCATCGCCGAACATCCGCTTCACCATGGCCTGGGCATCGTCGAAGGTGCCCGAAACCGCGATGTTGTGGACGTTGGGGGCCAGCACCGTGGTCATCTGCCGACGCTGGACGTCGCTGACCCGCCCCTTGGGGTGGAGCATGAAGATATCGACCCGGGCGCGGCCCGCCACCGCGTCAATCGCCGCCGATCCGGTATCGCCCGAAGTAGCCCCGACGATGGTCAGCGGATCGCCGCCGCGCCCCAGGAATTCCTCGAACAGCAGCCCCAGCAGTTGCAAGGCGACGTCCTTGAACGCCAGGGTGGGCCCGTGAAACAGTTCGAGCAGCCAGTGCTGCTCGTCCAGCTGCTTGAGCGGGGTCACCGCGTTGTGTGCAAAGCGCCCATAGGCCTGAGTGGTGAGTTCAAGCAGGCGCTGCGGCGTCAGACTGTCCCCGACGAAGGGCTGCATCACCCGCGCGGCCAGCTCGGCATAGGGCAGGCCAGCCATCGCCGCGATTTCATCGGCGGTGAAGCGTGGCCATTCGCGCGGCAGATAGAGCCCGCCGTCGCTGGCGAGCCCCGCCAGCGTCGCGCCTTCGAAATCGAGCGCCGGAGCGCTGCCACGGGTCGAGATGTAGTCCATCAAACGGGGCCGTTAGACCCAACCCTTCGCAAATGAAACCCCATCCGTTGGTGTCGGAAGGAGAGTCCGTTCACGCGGCCAGCCGCTTGCGCACCGCCAGAGCATAGATCACCACCGCAGTCAGCGCGAACAGGAACCACTGGATGGCGTAGGCCAGATGGTTGTTGGGGATGGCGTTGGGATCGGGTGCGGCACTGGGCTCAAGCCCTTCGATGGGACGGTCTGCCACAACGCGCGCGCCGCTTTGGCCATCTGGCGCGATAATCCCGCCGATCGTGCCGCCCATATAGCGCACCGCCGCCGGGGCCTGCGACCAGCCGAGATTGACCGCCACGGCCATTCCATCCGGGAGGCGGCATTCGCCCCAGTGTGCCCAGCCGGTCTCGCCCTTGGCATTATGGCCTGCCATCGGCCGGGTGGTGCCGGTGGACGGGCATGCGAAGCGGGTGTGGCGGAAGTACGCCCGTTCCCGTTCCCTAGGCGCGACCGGCAGGGCAACCTCGGACGAAAGCCGGATGTTCTGACTGTAGAGAGCCAGCAACGCCTCCTTCCGGTGCAGCCGGTCGAGCTGCCAGAACCCCAGCCGGATCATCACCCCCACCGCCACCAGTACCAGCAGCGTCGAAACAATGGGGATCCGCCGCAGCATCATTCCTCCCGCAAATCCTCGCCGGTCGCCTCGCGGGCGTTGCGGCGGTATTCCGCGGCCAGCAGCGCGGCCTTGCTGACGCGCAGGCCCCAGACCGTGCCGAGCGTGATCACCGGCAGCCACAGCACCACGTGGACCCACAGCGGCGGGCCGAAGGTAAACTCCACCCACAGCGCCAGCCCGACCACCACCGCACCGATGATCATGGTCAGAAAGGCCGCTGGCCCGTCACCGACATTGAAGCTGGAATAATCGAGCCCGCAGGCCCGGCAACGCGGAGCAAAGCCGGTCAGGCTGCCGAACAGCGTCTTGCCCCCGCACTGCGGGCAGAGACCGAAAAGGGCAGCCTGACCCAAGCCAGGCTGCCCTTTTGGAGATTGACTGTCGTCAGCCATCAGTGGGTCGGATAGCCCCAACCGCCCCAGACATAGACCGCGACGAACAGGAACAGCCAGACCACATCGACGAAGTGCCAGTACCAGGCGGCGGCTTCGAAGCCGAAGTGCTGCCGGGGGGTAAAGTGGCCCTTGTAGGCGCGCACCAGGCAGACGATCAGCATGATCGTGCCGACGATGACGTGGAACCCGTGGAAGCCCGTCGCCATGTAGAAGGCGCTGCCATAGGTGTTGCCGCCAAATCCGAACGGCGCGTGGGCATATTCGTAGGCCTGGATCGCCGAGAACAGCAGGCCCAGCAGGATCGTCGCCCAAAGGCCCTTTTTCAGGCCTTCACGGTCGCCGTGGATCAGCGAATGGTGCGCCCAGGTCACCGTGGTGCCCGAGCACAGCAGGATCAGCGTATTGAGCAGCGGCAGGTTGAAGGGATCCATCACCGCTTCGATCGCCTTGGGCGGCCACTGTCCGGCGACCACGTCCGTCAAAGCCGTCGGGAACAGCGAGAAGTCGAAGAAGGCCCAGAACCAGCCGACGAAGAACATCACTTCCGAAGCGATGAACAGGATCATGCCATAGCGCTGGTGGAGCTGAACCACCGGGGTGTGATCGCCGGCATGCGCCTCGCCCACGATCTTGCCGAACCAGCTGAACATCCCAGCCAGCAGGATTGCCAGACCCAGCCACGGCACGAACTTGCCGCCCGGCATGTCGTGCATGAACAGCACCATCCCGCTGGTGAAGGTCAGCGCGCCCAGCGTGGTGACCAGCGGAACAATATCCGGCGGCAGGATATGGTATTCGTGGTTCTTGGTTCCGGCCATGATGCTGTGGTCCCCGTCTTGTCGTCGTCTTCGGCGGGCTAGGGCCGCCGGGCAATTGCCTGTCGCCCTTATCGCGCCGGATCGGCCCGGTCCAGTGTCTTTGCGGTGCCGTCCGCGGCCTTGTGGAAAGTGTAGCTCAGCGTGATCTGACGAATGTCTTTGGTCTCGGGATCCTGAAGGATCGCCGGATCGACGTAATAGATCACCGGCATGTCCACCGCCTGCCCGGCCTGCAAGGTCTGCTGGTTGAAACAGAAGCACTGGATCTTGTTGAAATACTTGCCCGCCAGTTCCGGCTCGACATTGAAGCTGGCGACCCCGGTGATCGGCTGTGCCGAGCGGTTTTCGGCCTTGTAGTACGCCATCTTGCGCTGGCCGATCCGCATCTCCTGCGTCACCTGCTGCGGCGAAAAGCGCCAGTCCAGCCCGCGTTCGACATTGGCGTCAAAGCGCACCGAGATGTGCCCGGCGGCAACCTTGACCCCGGCCGCTCTGGCCTCGCTGACCCGCATGGTCGTGCCGCCAAAGCCGGTGACCTGGCAGAAGATCCGGTAGAGCGGCACCGCCGCGAAGCCGAGCCCCAGCATCGCCAGCGCCACGCCGGCCGCCATCAGCGCGGTGCGGCGGTTGCGGCTCTCAACCGGGGGGGCGGCGGCGTTCACCGGCTCAATGCTTCAACTTGGCGATGGTGATGAAGAAGAACAGCACGGCAAAGGCCGCCAGCACCAGACCCAGCGCGCGGTTGCGGCCGCGGATGATGCGCTTGCGTTCGGCTTCGGCGTCGGGCGGAAACTGCATGGGCTATCCAATCAGGAAACGGTCCGCCACCAGCGCGGCGAACAGGATGAACAGGTAAAGCACCGAATAGCCAAACAGGCGCTTTTCGGGTCGCATGTCGCCGTCGGCTGCCCCGCCGCGGAAAACCGCCACGCGCAGCGCGAGCAGCAGGAACAGACCCGACAGCACCAGCGCCGCCGCGCCATAAAGCCAGCCCGCGACGTGCAGCCAGAACGGCGCCAGGCTAAGCGGCAGCAGCAGGACGGCGTAGATCAGGATCTGGCGGCGGGTGCTGTGGTGTCCGGCCACCACCGGCATCATCGGGATCCCGGCGGCGGCGTAGTCGGTCTCGACGAACAGCGCGAGCGCCCAGAAATGCGGCGGGGTCCAGAAGAAGATGATCGCGAACAGCAGCACCGGCATCAGGGTGATCTCACCCGTCGCGGCGATCCACCCGATCATCGGTGGAAAGGCCCCTGCCCCGCCGCCGATCACGATGTTTTGCGGGGTGCGGGGCTTCAGCCAGATGGTATAGACCACCGCGTAATAGACGATCGACACCGCCAGCACCGCCGCCGCCAGCCAGCTGACCGCCAGCCCCATCACCAGCACCGAGGCGACCGACAGCGCGATCCCGAAATCGCGCGCCGCGCCCCGGTCCATGCGTCCGGAGGGCAACGGGCGTTTGGCGGTGCGCTTCATCCGGGCGTCGAGATCGGCTTCCCACCACTGGTTGAGCGCCGCCGCGCCGCCGGCCCCGACCGCGATGCACAGGATCGCGGTGAAGCCCAGCACCGGATCGACCGCCACCGGAGCCGCCAACAGGCCGCACAGCCCGGTGAAGATCACCAGGCTCATCACCCGGGGCTTGGTCAGCGACAGGAAGTCGCGCCAGTCGGCAGGCAGCGGAACGGCAGGGGCGGCAGATGCAGTCATGATTCCGTGCGCGCTATAGGCTTGGATCGTTCCGGTTGAAAGGCTGTTTCCCCCTCCTCTTCAGTGGAGGGGTTAGGGGGGTGAAGCGGCCACAGGTCGCTTCGCGAGCGCGGCTCGCGCTGCGCCACCATCCCCAACCCCTTCCTCTGAAGAGGAAGGAGCTCTACCGGTTCAGAGCCGCTTCAACCAATCAAGCAGCAAGGCGTTCACCGCATCGGGCCGTTCCTGCTGGGTCCAGTGGCCCACGCCGTCCAGCACGTGGCCTTCCACCCTGGGCGCGAACATCCGCATCATTGCCACCGGATCCGTCACCGCGCCGAACAGCGTGGTCGCCGGATCGCGGGTGCCGCCGATGAACAGGCAGGGCTGCTCCAGCTGCTTGCCCTGCCAGGGCTTCAGCCATTCGAAATCGCGCTCGTGGTTGCGGTAGCGGTTCAGCGGTCCGCGAAAACCCGAGGCCGTGAACTCGGCTTCATAGCAGTCGAGATCGGCCGCGCTCAGCCACGGCACCGGCTGCGGATCGGGCAGGCCTTGCAGGAAGGTCGCGCCCAACGGCTTGTCCCAGTAGGCGCCTTCGGGGACATCGCCCGAAATCGAATACATCATCCGGGCGACAAAATCGCGCGGGTTCGCCTCAGCCTCGGCTTCGGCCACGCCCGGCTCCTGGAAATATTCCTGGTAGAAGAACCGGCCCTGGCTGGTGAAGAATTCGCGGAACATCTCTGTAAAGGGCCGCAGCGGCGCACCCGCGAAGGGCACCGACAGACCCGCCACTGCGCGGATCCGGTCGGGCCGGGTGAAAGCAGTGTTCCAGACGATCGGCGCACCCCAGTCGTGCCCGATCAGCACCACCGGTTCACCGGGGCTCAGCGCATCGGCCAGCCCGATCAGATCGCCGGCAATGGCCTCCAGCGTATAGTCCTCGACCCGCAGCGGCTTGTCCGATCCGCCATAGCCGCGCACGTCGATCGCGCAGACGGTATACCCGGCCGCCGCGATCGGAGCGATCTGGTGGCGCCAGGAATACCAGCTTTCGGGAAAGCCGTGGACCATGATCGCCAGCGGACCGGTCCCTTCGATGGCACAGCGCAGGGTCGCTGCGCCGGTGTCGATGTTGCGAAATTCAGGCATTCACGCTCTCCAACGAAAACGCCCCGACCGTGACGGCCGGGGCGCATTCTGTCCAGCGCGGACGGTTGGGGATCAGTGATGATCCTTGTCGTCGATCACCGGCAG
>JABFRE010000277.1 GCA_013141325.1 Novosphingobium sp. | reverse complement strand
CCCCCATCCCAACCCTTCCCCACAGGGGAAGGGCTTTTGGACTCGATCTGAGCGGGTTTGGCTCTTTACCCCAGCACCTCGGCCACCGGGGTATAGGCATAGCCCAGTTCGCGCGCGACGGCTTCGTAGGTGACCTTGCCGTCGTGGACGTTCAGCCCTTCGGCGAGGTGGGCGTCGGCCTTCAGCGCGGCCTGCCAGCCCAGATCGGCGATCCGCAGCGCATGGGGCAGGGTGGCGTTGTTGAGTGCATAGGTGCTGGTCCGCGCGACCGCGCCCGGCATGTTGGCGACGCAATAGTGGACGATGCCATCTACCACATAGGTCGGATCGGCGTGGGTGGTCGCCTTGCTGGTTTCAAAGCAGCCGCCCTGATCGATGGCGACATCGACCAGCACCGCACCGGGGCGCATCGTGCCCAGCATTGCGCGGGTCACCAGCTTGGGCGCGGCGGCACCGGGAACCAGCACGGCGCCGATCACCAGATCAGCCTCGGCCACTTCGGCCGCCAGCGCCGCGCGGCCCGAATAGAGCGTGCGGGCGCGGCCTTCGAAATGGCTGTCGAGCCGTTCCAGAGTGGCCGCGTCGCGGTCAAGAATGGTCACGTCCGCCCCCAGACCGACCGCCATCTGCGCGGCGTTGAAGCCGACCACCCCGCCGCCGATCACCACCACCTTGGCCGGCAGCACGCCGGGCACGCCGCCCAGCAGCACCCCGCGCCCGCCGTGAGCCTTTTCCAGCGCGGTGGCCCCAGCCTGGATCGACATTCGCCCCGCGACCTGGCTCATCGGCTTGAGCAGCGGCAGCGAATTGCCGATCCCGGTGACGGTCTCATAGGCGATTGCGGTGACGCCGGATTTGACCAGATCGGCGGTCTGTTCGGGATCGGGGGCGAGGTGGAGGTAGGTGTAAAGCACCTGCCCCCGGCGCAGCTGCGCGCGTTCGATCGCTTGCGGTTCCTTGACCTTCACCACCATTTCGCAGTTCGCGAAAATCTCCGCCGCAGCGGCCTTGATCGCGGCCCCGGCGGCGACATAGTCCCCGTCGCTGGCACCGATCCCGTTGCCGGCTCCGGTTTCGACCCAGACCTCGTGCCCGTGGGCGACCAGTTCGCGCGCGCTTTCGGGGGTCAGGCCGACGCGGTATTCATGGTTCTTGATTTCCTTGACGGTGCCGACGCGCATGGGAACTCTCCTCAAAGCCATAGGGTAAGACAATACGCGGGTCAGGCGCGAATGTTTCACCGAAATTGCACTTCCGTTCGCACCAATTCGGCGATAATTTCCGATTTCGACCATAAGATCGGGAAAAATCACCATGGATCGTGCCGACGTCGCTCTGCTTGAAGCACTCCAGGCCGATTCCTCGCTCTCGGTTGCCCAGCTCGCCGAACTGGCCGGGGTGTCCGCTTCGGCCTGCCACCGGCGGATCAAGGCGCTGGAAGCCGCAGGGATCATCACCAGCTATGCCGCGCAGGTCGACAGTGGCCGGCTGGGGCTGAAGCTTCAGGCCTTCGTCGAAATCACACTGACCAGCCAGAGCCGCGAGGCGATGGACCGGTTCGAAGCGGCGGTCGGCGATTTCGACGACATCCTGGAATGCCACCTGATGAGCGGGCAGGCCGACTATCTGCTGCGCGTGGCGGCGACCGACCTTGAACAATACGACCGCATCCATCGCGATTGCCTCGCCCGCCTGCCCGGGGTTTCGGCCATGCGCTCGGCCTTTGCGATTCGGCGGATCAAGCGCTGGCAAGGCTATCCGGTGCCGCGCGGGTAACGGTTGCCTTTGTCCGTCCGTAGGTTAGGTTCGCGGCCAATGAACGAGCGCAGACTTGCCGCCTGGGTTGATGCCGGGCTGATCGATCCGGCCGCCGCCGTGCGGATCCGGGATTGGGAGGCGCAGCATACACGCCCGCTGGCCCTGTGGGGGGTGATCGGGATCGGGGCGCTGGCGATCGCGCTGGGGCTGATCTCGGTCGTCGCGGCCAATTGGGACGCGATTCCCGCGATGGTCCGGTTGGGGCTCCATTTCGCGCTGTTGCTGGCCGCAGCAGGTGCGCTGTGGTGGAACGGCGCCGCTGCGGACGCGGCCCGGCCCTGGGCGCAGGAAGCGCTGCTGTTCGTGTTCGGTGCGCTCGGGCTGACCTTCTTCGGGCATCTGGGCCAGGCCTACCAGACGACATCGCCGTTCTGGAAACCACTGACGGCATGGCTGGTGCTGTTCGGCCCGTTGTTCCTGCTGCGCGGACAAAGCTGGCTGACCGCGTTGGCGGTTGCCGGAATGCTGGTGTTCGCGGTGTGGAATTTCGCGTTCGATCACGAATCGCTCGAAGGTGCGGTGCTGGTCTTTGCCCTGCCGACGGCGCTGCCGCTGGCGCTCGCCCCGCTGGGGGCGGTGCTGCGCCGACGCAGTTCCCGGATTTCGTTCTGGCGGCGGATCGAGGAGCTGGGCTTTGCCTATGCGGTCGGCGGAGCCAGCCAGCTGGCGATCCTGGCTGGGCTGGAACGCCTTTCGCGCGGCGCCGATGCCGACAAGCTGCTGATCACCTTCGGCGTCTGGGCGGCGGCGGCCTTTGCGGCGGCGGCGGTCGTGTGGTCGGTGCGGCGCGATGCTTCGGGTCACGCCGCAGCAGTGGTGCTGGCCGCGGCCGGAGTGGTGGCCGTACTCGCCTATCCGCTTTCGGGTGAGCGGGTGATCGGGGCACTGCTGTTCATGGCTCTGTGGGCCATTGTCGCCTGGATGGCCCTGCGCGGCGGGTGGCGCGGGTTCTTCCAGCTGGCCGTGGGGGTGCTGGCGCTGCGCCTGATCGTGCTGAGTTTCGAGCTGGAGGATGATCTGCTGACCAGCGGCGCGGGGCTGATCGTCGCGGGCCTGCTGATCCTGGGGATCGCGTGGATCGCGGTGCGCGTCGCCAAACGCTTCGCCCCGCCCAAGGAGGCCCAGCCATGAACCGCGCCGTGTTGCTCCGCCTGGCCGCGCTGGCTCTGCCGCTGGTGGGTCTGGGCGCACTGTGGCTGACCACTGACCGCGCCAGCCGCCAGGGCACCGAATGGGACGTGCCGATCGAAGGCTATGATCCGCGCGATCTGCTGCAGGGACATTATGTCCAGTTCCAGTATGACTGGCCGGGACTGCAGGATGGGCAGGAGGATCGCGGGATACGATACGATACGCTGTGCCTGGTCGGCGCGGCCCCGCGTCTGGACAGGGTGACCGTCAAGCTTCCGGGGCAGACCTGCCCAGATATGGTCCGCGATGACGACAGCGTCGAAGGTCGCCTCTATGCCTCGCAGGCCGAAGCCGAGCGGCTCCAGAAGCAGTTGTGGGATCGCACCCTGCAAGGGGTGATCCGGATCCGGGTCCGCAATGACGGCCACGTTACCCCGCTGCGCCTGACCTTTCGCCCGCGCCCGCCGGAGCCGCAAGGCCGCGCCAGCCCGGCGCCGTGACCCCGGCTTCCGCGCTGCTCGAACCGCTGCTGGCGCGGATTGCGGGTTGGCACGGGGACGGCCTGTTCGTGCTGGGCATCTGCGGCGCCCAGGGTTCGGGCAAATCCACCCTTGCGGCGGCGCTGGCGCAGCGGCTGGCGGCGCAGGGGCTGCGCGCCGCGACACTGTCGCTCGACGATCTCTATCTGACGCGCGCCGAACGGCAGGCGCTGGCGCGGGACGTCCACCCGCTGTTCGCCACCCGCGGCG
>JABFRE010000276.1 GCA_013141325.1 Novosphingobium sp. | reverse complement strand
CCTTGCCGGGTCCGCTCAGGGCAGCTTGCTCTTGAGATACTTGACCTGCTCGTCCGGGATTTGCGGTGTGGCGACAACGATGTCGGACCCGCGCTTCACGTAGTCTTCGGGGCTGCCGATCTTCATGAAATCGCTGAACGAGTGCGAGACGAGATCATGCCGCACGAAGTGCAGCCCGCCGAACGCGTTGATCTCGAACTCGCCGGAGAACTCATAGAGGCCGTTGCCCATCGGATCGAAGGTGCCGTCATAGGTGTAGGTGATCGGCCATTCGCGCGGGTCGGTGCCGGGTGCAGGAATCCGCTCGACCCGGCGGATCGTGATGTTGCAGCTCGACTTCGACCAGTCGCTCGATTTCTTGATGTCCTTGCGGATCACCGCCGAACCGATCTCGCCGTAGTCGTTGCCTTCCCATTCGATGATCACGTCGGCGTCGGCGAACCCCGCCTTGAGCTCGCCGATCCAGAACAGCCGGGTGCTGTACTTGCGCTTGCCGGTCTGTGAGCCGGGCATTGCCTGCCGCGCTTCGTTGACCAGCAGCCGCTGCGCCATGTCGTAGGTCAGCGAGAACGAGCCCGAGACCGAGGTGATTCCCGCCTGGGCGATCGCGGCGGCGCCCAGTCCGATCTGGATTGCGTCGGCGATCGCGATCCCGGCGATCACCGGTGCGGCCGGGTTCTGCTGGCGCGAGAGATTGGCGGGGTCGAGCGTGATCGAGCTTGGGCTGACGTAGCGATAGGTCGCGCGGCTGGCGATCTCGCCCTCGGTCGAGAGCGTCCGCGCCGCAATCGCATCGAGCACGCCGGTCGGCACCACCGTGGTTGCAAGGCTCGATGACAGACTCTGCGTGAAGCTCAGGCTGTCCGAGGCAATCGTCACCGAGCGCTGGCCCTGGATCACCGGGGCGCTGTCGATCACGAACTGCAGCTTCTCGAAATCGATCTTGCTGGCAAGCAGGCTGCTGCCCGGGATCGGCAGACCCGAAACGAAGCTGCGCAGCGCGGTGTTCATCAGGCCGACGGTCTTGCGATAGGCATTGATCGCCGCCGCCTCGAAGGTCTCACCGCCCTGCCAGTTGGTCCAGAAGAAGTGCGTGGTTGGCTCGGGCAGGTAATTGTTGCGGATCGCGCCGCAGGCGGCCTTCGCCCCGGCATCGATCCACGCCTGGTTGAGCGACGAGCCGACACAATTCATCATGTAGACGCTGCGCAGATTGAGCGGACGGCCGAATTCGGTTTTCATGTCGCGGATTTTCTGGCCGTTGATCCCGCTGCCGACCGAGATGTAGTCGGTTCCGCCATGGGTCAGGATCAACAGGTCGATCATCTTGCCGGCCTTGGACAGCGTGAACAACGTGTCCTTCAGCTCGCTATAGCTCGCGGTCCCGTCGCGCAGCACGGCGACGCTGTCATAGTGTCCCGGCCGCGCCTTCCCGAACTGGTTCAGCGCGAGATCGGCGGATTCGAGCAGGGTATCGGTGAGCTCGCGGATCTTGTCCTGCAGGAAATTCGTCAGATCGCGGCGCATCCCGGCGGTAATCAGGTTCCCCATCGGCAATGCGTTGATCAAAACGTCGACCAGCCCAGCAAGATCGAGATCGATTCCACCGTTCTCGATCAGCACCACCAGCGCGCGGTCGCTGGCGGCAAAGGCGTGGGCATAGGATTGGGCCGAGGACCAGTTCCGGGCGCGCCGCCGCGCCGCCGGACGTTCAAGCGTTGCGGCATAGGACAAGAACCGGTTGTCTGACGTGTGTTCCATGGCGGGCCTCACTCGTGCTGGAGTATCTTTTTGTCTTTCAATTGCTTGATCAGCGTATCGACTTCATCGGTCAGAATCGCCGCTGCCTTGATTGCGAGCGCTTCGGAATCGGGCTTGAGCAGGTCTTGCATCAGCCGCGAAACCTCTGCTCTGGACGCCGGAGTCAACGACGGCACATAGTCCCAGACCTTCGCGAAATAGGCTTCGTAGTCGAGATTGCTTGCCTGGATGGCGGGATCGAGAAGATTGCCGACCGATTGCTTCACCGCCTCCTGCATGATCCCGCGGGTGACGGGATCGAGCCTGCCGTCGCCAAACAGGTTCCAGGCCTTGCCCTTCTTGTTTGAAACGGAAATTCCCTTCCCGGAGTCGCCGCCCTGATTGAGCTTGTCGTGCAGCGCCTTGACCGCGAGATTGGCGACCTTCGCCATGCCCATCGCCTTGTCGTTGGCAATGCCGACCAGGAGCTTGGAGAAGGCGCTTTCGGTGTCGATGTTCGGTCGCCAGTCGGTGACGATCAAATCGACAGGATCATGCTTCTCCAACACGCTGAACTTGGCCTTGAGGTCGCCTTTGAAGGCCAGTTCCGCGACCCGCCCGAAGAACATCAAGCCCTTCAGGTTGAGCTTGTCGCCGTCGTAGAAGTTGGCGAAGAACACGCCCATCGCCTCGGCCTTGTTGAAGATATGGCCGGATGCGAACGCATCGGTGAGGAAATGATCCCCGAAGGCGTTGATGATCAGGGCATCTTCGGGGATGTAACTGACGTTCTGGTTGCGCGGATCGATCGCCGCGGTGCGCGCTGCATCGATTGCCCGGCGGTGATAGGCCCTCCATTCGCTCTCGTTTTCGCGATCGATGCCGACTTTCGAGCTGATCTTGACCTTCGCTGCAAACTTCTTGCTGGGGAACAGGATGTTCGGGGCGAAGTGGGTAAAATTGTCCTCGGCCAGTCGCAGATAGCGCTCGCCGATGATGGCATCCCAGTCGCCTGTTCCCGGCGCCATCCCGGTCTTGGAGCGGTAGTAGTCGGCGCTCTGACGAATCTTGGCCTTGAGCCTGGTCAGTTCGTCAAGGCTCGCCCCCATCATCTCCGTGTCGGTCTCATAGAGATCGGCCATTGCGATGATGTCGCCATAGGAGAACGCGACGCCCGGTCGGGGGCCAACCCGCAGCTGGTCGGGGTAGAGCGTTTCGCCGGCCAGAACGTGCTCGCCGGTGTCGAACAGCGGGCGGGCGTAGTCGGGCAGGCGATCGGTTTCGAACGACAGCGGCTGCGCCGGAGGCGGTGAGGGTGCGGGTTCGCCGACCGCGCCGTGGCTTGGCAGCAGTTCTTCCAGCTTGGGTGGTGCGGGCGGGGCGGGAATGTCCGGGCGGACAAGCATGTCCTGAATGTCGGCCGTGATCTCGTCCGGCGTCGGCGGCTTGGGGGCAGGCGGCACCGCAGGCGCTGGCGGTGCAGGCCCCGCGACGGGCGGACTCTTGGCGAGCCGTGCCGCGTCGGCCTGATCGAATTGGGTGAAGCGGTTTTCCAGCTCGACCTCGCCCAGGTCATAGGCCCCGGCATACTCCATCGAGCGCGCGATCTGGGTGAAGATGTCGTGCGCCGAGGAGACCGCAGGCAGCGGCTGCGCGGCGGGCGGTGGGATGGGGTCAGCATGCGCCTCGGGTGGCGCGGTCATGCCGTGGCGGTCGACCACCTGCTTGGACGCTGGATCATAGGCCTTTCGTCCGCTCATGATCGCTTTCATGTCCTCGAGGAATTCGTCTTCCTTTTCGGCCGGCGTTTTCGGCGGCGTGTCCGATGCGGGCGGCGGGACCGGCAGAGGCACTGTTGGCGGTGCCGGCATGCGCGGCGGGGCGACTTCAGCCGCCTTCAACGGATCGGCAGGCGGCGGCGGAGCGGACCCCGGCGCGGAATTGAGGGCGGCCAGATCGAGCAGTTCCTCCTGCCG
>JABFRE010000182.1 GCA_013141325.1 Novosphingobium sp. | reverse complement strand
TGCTTGAGAACATCCTTGCGCACCTCTTCGGACAGCCGGCTGTCCTTGGCGATGCGCTCACGCGCCTTGCGAACCGCGTCGGCGGCGGCAGCCAGCGCCTTGCCTTCGGCCTTGCCGCAAACCATCATCCGCACCGATTGTCCGTCGGCGCTGGCCTCGGCCTTCGATTGCACATCGGGCACTTCGCAATCGATCCGCTCGCCCTGCAGTTCGAGCAGCTTGGCCATCGCTTCGGGCGACTTCGGTTTGCCGCGAATGATGGCCGTACGGGTGACGACGCGCGGCGGCGTGTTGGCACCGGGCGGGGGAACCACCTCGATCGAATCCGCCGAGAAGGTTGCGCCCGATTCAATCGCTTTGATTTTCGCCTCAACTTCCTCGTCGCTCAGCGGCTTGGAGGTCTTGAACACGAAGGTCTTGCCATCGCGCGTCACGGTCCGGGTCGAGAGCTGGCTTTCGTCGGCACCCTCGCCGCCCTTGTTGTCGATCAGGACAATCTTGCTCATGGTCTGCGTACCCGGTGTCTTGTCGGCGCCCTGGGTCGGCGTCACCACGATGCGCGACACGCTAAGCTCCGGCGCGGCAGGCGGTATCGGCGGCGCGGGCGGGGCCGGTTCGTCGCTGGCGGCATAGGATATCGATGCGGTCAGCGGCAGCGCCAGCGCAGCAGCGCCGATCAGCAGACGGCCGAACATGCGGCGGCGCGGAGTGGGTTCGATCATGGTAAGGCTCCTCAAACGGTGAACGATACTCTTCTCCGCCAGCACGGCGCAGGCCATCGGTGCGGCCAGCGCGGGCTGTGCGGCGCGGGCATAGTCGGCAATCAGGCGGGCGTAGGCTTCGCGCGCCGCCGCATCGCGCCCGGCCAGGACGCGGGCATCGCAGGCCGCCTCCTGATCGCGGCGCAGCGCCTTCCATCCGGCCCAGGCCAGCGGGTTGAACCAGTGCAGCGCCAGCAGCGGCTGCATCGCGAAATTGACGGCTAGATCGCGCCCGGCGTGGTGCTCCAGCTCGTGCGCAATCGCCAGATCGCGGGCCGTGCGATCCGGGCTCGCGATGAACCCCGGCGGGAGCGCGACGACCCGGTCAAACACGCCGAAGGCAATCGGCACCATCGCAGCGGGGCTTTCAACCAGCCGCACGCCCGCCTGGCTGCCAACACCGTGGGCTTCGCGCAGGATCCGGCGGCGCATCAGGGCATAGCCGCCCAGCCGCCAGGCCAGAAACAGCACGGCCCCGCTCAGCCACAACCCGATCAGCAGCGGTTGCAACGCCCAGCCGACGTCGATCTGCGCCGCAGCGACGGGCGCGGCCGCAACGGCTACTTCGGTAACCGTGTAACCGGCAGGCTGCGCCGGGGCCGGCAGCACCAGCGGCGGCAGCACCAGCCGCAACAGCGGCAACAGCCACAACCCGTAGGCCATGCCCGGCCCGAACCAGCGCGCCACCGGGCGGCGCAGCACCAGCACCAGCGCGATCAGCGCGCCGGTCACCAGCAGAGTATCGAGCAGCCAGGTCATCGTCCGGCCTCCCGGCGCAGCGTTTTGAGAAGGGCCTCGATCTCGGCAATGTCGGCCTCACTCAGCGCTTCGGCTTCGGCAAGCTGAGCAAACAGCGGCGCGGCGCGGCCGCCGAACAGCCGTTCCACCAGCCGCTTCGATTCGCCGCCCAGATAGTCGGTGCGGGCCAGCGCGGGCGAATAGAGGAACCGCTTGCCGTCAGGCTGGGTCATCACCGCCTGTTTGGCGACCAGCCGAGAGAGCAGCGTCTTGACCGTGGCCAGGCTCCAGCCGCGCCCTTCGGCAACGGCGCTGGCCACCTCGTTCGCCGTCAGCGGCGCGCGGTGCCACAACACCTCCATCACCGCGTGTTCGGCATCGGAAATCCGTTCGCCGCCTGACACTGGATCCGCCATCGCTCACCTATCGTCTACAGATGTAATCGACTACGAACGTAAACGTGAACGGCAGATGAACCGCAGCACCGTCTCGACCAAGCGCCGATCCGCAACGACCACCAACTATCGTCAAATCCGATAGCTCCCGGTCTGAATTATGGCGCTTGCATCGCGGCGAGCATGGCGCATGCTGCCTGATGTCGGGAATCAGCACGGGGGACGCGGGATCATGGCCGAAGAGACTTCACTCGCCAAAGGCGCACTGGGCGTCGCTGAATCGGTGATCATGGGGATCGCCGGAACCGCCCCGGCCTATTCGATAGCCGCCACCACCGCCCTGATCGTCGGAACGGTCGGCGTTCTCTCGGTTGGCAGCATCCTCTATTGCGGCCTCATCATGTTCGGGATGATGCTGGCTTTCATCAACCTCAACAAGATGAACCCCGATGCCGGAGCCAGTTTTGCCTGGGTCCGCCAGGTGTTCGGACCGACCTGGGGTTTCTTCACCGGCTGGGGGCTGATCGTCGCCTCGGTGGTTTTCATGGTCACCGCCACGGTTCCGGCCGCGCAGGCCACGCTCAAAATCCTCAGTCCCGATCACGTTGAAAGCACCGGCTGGGTCACCGCCACGGCGGCAATCTGGCTGACGCTGATTTCCGCGGTGGTGGGCCGGGGGATCAAGCATGCCAGCTTTGCCCAGGTGCTCTTCACCATCATCGAAACCGCGATCGTGCTGCTGATAATCGTGGCCGGGCTCTATTACTTCTGGAACCAGCCGGCGCACATTCCCAGCCTCAGCTGGTTTTCGCCTACGTCGTTCACTGCCGAAACCTTTGCCTCGGGCGCGCTGGTCGCAATCTTCTTCTACTGGGGCTGGGACGTGACGATGAACCTGGGTGAGGAGACCATCGACGGCGTGCCCCAGCCGGCCGGGCGCGGGGCGTTCTGGTCGATGGTCAACCTGATCGTGTTCTTCATCGTGATGCTGACCGTGGTCCTGATCGTGCTCTCCGACCAGGAGATCGCCGATGCCGATACCAACGTGATGTTTGCGGTGGCCGACAAGCTGTTCCCGCAGCCGTGGGGTTATCTGGCGGTGGTATCGACCATCCTTTCGACCATCGGCACGATCGAAACCCAGATCCTGTGCTTCACCCGGAGCATGTTCTCGATGAGCCGGGCCGATATTCTCCATTCGCGCTATGCCAAGGTTCACCCCGAATGGCAGACCCCGGTCACCGCCACGGTGCTGATCTGGGCTCTGGGGCTGGTGTTGCTGCTCGGCTTTTCCTACTTGCCTGCGGTAGAAACGATCCTCAACACCTCGCTCACCGCGATTGGTCTGCAGATCTGCTTCTACATGAGCATCGCCGGTGCGGCATCGGTCTGGCACTATCGCGCCATGATCTCGGGCGGGGCGATGAACGCGCTGACCCACGTGATCTGGCCGGGGCTGGCCACCGCCTTCATGGTGTTCATCGGATTCTATTCGATGAAAGACCTTGATTGGCTGACCATTGGCGTGGGTGTCGGCGGGATCGCACTGGGATTCGTGCCGCTGGGGCTCAACGCACTGCGTCAGCGCCGGTCGGCAGCGACGGCCTGACAGGAACGAATCTCAGCCGCTCACCCGGCCGCGAAAGGAAGGAGCGCTGGTGCGAGCAGCGCGGACGGCGTCAGTTTGACCGCACCGACGATTTTTCGCCCTCGCCCTTCTTTTCCTTCTTCCTGGGGAAGAAGCTGTTGACCGGGACCTTCATCTCGGTCGCCTTGACGAGCAACGCGTCCTTGTCGGTGCCGGCTGCGAGCACGGGGTAGAAC
>JABFRE010000028.1 GCA_013141325.1 Novosphingobium sp. | reverse complement strand
TCCCCGGCCAGCTGCGGGTGATCCACGGCGATGCGACCAAAGTCGCGCACGGGATCGACGGCCCGTTTCACGTCGTCGCCAACCTGCCCTATAACGTCGGCACGGCGCTGTTCGTCGGCTGGCTGGGGGGCGAAGCCTGGCCGCCGCAGTGGGCAAGCCTGACCCTGATGTTCCAGCTGGAAGTGGCCCAGCGGATCGTCGCCGCCGCCGGATCGGACGCCTACGGCCGGCTTGCAGTGCTGGCGCAGTGGCGCAGCGCGGCCAAGCTGGCGATGAAGGTCCACCGCAGCGCCTTCACCCCGCCGCCCAAGGTGATGAGCGCGGTAGTCCACCTGGTACCCACCGCCATGCCGCAGGGCGTCTCGGCGCGGATGCTTGAGCGCGTCACCGAAGCCGCCTTCGGCCAGCGCCGCAAGATGCTGCGCCAGAGCCTGAAAGGGCTGCCGGGCGCGCTGGAGGCGCTGGAGCGGCTGGGCATCGACCCGCAGCGCCGGGCGGAAACGCTGAGCGTGGCGGAGTTTGTCAGCGTGGCGCGGGAGCTGTCCGCCTAGGTCCTCTCCAGATTTGCGGAGCACATCTGGGGAGGTGGCATTTGCGCAGCAAATGACGAAGGGGCCTCTGCCCTATCCGATCACCCCTCCGTCTGGGCCTAATGGCCCAGCCACCTCCCCATTTGTGGCATTCGCCAAAAATGGAGAGGACCTTTGGGCTCAGCCTTTCTTCACCCGCCGCCAGGCGTGCAGCAGGGGCTCGGTATAGCCGCTCGGCTGTTCCACGCCGTTGAATACCAGATCGAGCGCCGCGCGGAATGCCGGGGCGTCCTCGTTGCCGGTCAGCGGCATATAGGCCGGATCATCAGCGTTCTGGGCGTCGACCTTGGTGGCCATGCGGCGCAGGCTGTCCATCACCTGCTCCTTCGTGCAGACGCCGTGGAGCAGCCAGTTGGCCATGTGCTGGCTGGAGATGCGCAGCGTCGCGCGGTCTTCCATCAGGCCGACGTCGTTGATGTCGGGCACCTTGGAACACCCCACGCCGGCGTCGATCCAGCGCACGACATAGCCCAGCAGGCCCTGCGCGTTGTTGTCCAGTTCCTCGCGCACTTCCTCTTCGGAGAAGTTGACGCCGATCGCCAGGGGAACGGTCAGCAAGTCCTCCAGCGGCGGAACCGGCCGGCCCGCCAGTTCGCGCTGGACGTCGAACACGCCGACCTGGTGGTAATGCATCGCGTGGAGCGTTGCGGCGGTGGGCGATGGCACCCAGGCGGTGTTGGCGCCCGACCGCGGGTGGCCCACCTTTTGCACCATCATGTCGTGCATCATATCGGGCGCGGCCCACATGCCCTTGCCGATCTGGGCCTTGCCCGACAGCCCGCACGAAAGGCCGATCTGGACGTTGCGCGCCTCGTACGCGGCGATCCAGGCACTTTGCTTCATCGCGCCCTTGCGGATCATCGGCCCGGCCCGCATCGAGGTGTGAATTTCATCGCCCGTGCGGTCGAGGAAGCCGGTGTTGATGAACACGATCCGGTCTTTCACGGCATGGATGCAGGCTGCCAGGTTGGCGCTGGTGCGGCGTTCCTCGTCCATCACCCCCACCTTGATGGTGTGGCGTGACAGGCCCAGCAGGTCTTCGACGCCATCGAACAAGGCATTGGTGAAACCGCATTCCTCCGGCCCGTGCTGCTTGGGCTTGACGATATAGATGCTGCCGTGGCGGCTGTTGCGATAGCGGCCCAAGGCGCGCACGTCCTGCGCTCCGATTGCGCTGGTGATTACAGCATCGAGGATCCCCTCGGGGATCTCGCTGCCGTCGGCCAGCAGGATTGCCGGGTTGGTCATCAGGTGGCCGACATTGCGCACGAACAGCAGACTGCGACCGGGCAGGGTCACGTCGCCCCAAACCCGATCGGGATTGAGCCTGCGGGTCATCGTCCGCCCGCCCTTTTCGAAGGTATCGGCCAGATCGCCCCGGATCACCCCCAGCCAATTACGATAGGCGGCCAGCTTGTCTTCCGCATCGACCGCCGCGATCGAATCCTCAAGATCGCAGATCGTGGTCAGCGCGGATTCGAGGATCACATCGGCGATCCCGGCCTTGTCGGTGCGGCCAATCGGGTGATTGCGGTCGATCACCAGTTCGATGTGCAGCCCGTGGTGCGCCAGCAGCAGGCCGCCGTCCTCGCGCGCGATGAAGTGCCCCGGATCGGTGAGCGGCGGCACCCCGTCGCCGTCCCACTCGCTCCAGCTGATCCCGGCCAGCGGCACGGCCAGATCGAGGAACGCGCGCGCGGCCTTGATCACCGCGGCGCCGCGCTCCTCGTCGTAACCACCGGGCCGTGCCGCAGGGGCGTCCAGCGCATCGGTGCCATAATAGGCGTCGTACAGGCTGCCCCACCGGGCATTGGCCGCGTTGAGCAGGAACCGGGCGTTGAGCACCGGCACCACCAGCTGCGGCCCGGCCATCGCGGCAATCTCACGGTCGACGTTCTGCGTGCCGATCTGGAACGGTGCCGGCTCGGGTACCAGATATCCGATCTGGCGCAGGAAGGCCTGGTGCTCGGCGCCGTCTATGGGCTTGCCCGCGCGGGCCAGATGCCAGGCATCGATCTGCGACTGAAGGTCCTCACGCTTGGCCAGCAGTGCGCGGTTCTGTGGTACGAACCGATCGAGCAGTGCGGCAAAGCCCGACCAGAAGGCGGCGGCATCCGTGCCCAGCGGGGCCAGCACCTCTTGCTCGATGAAAGTGGCAAGCGCCGCGTCGATCCGCAGCCCGCTTTTCTCAACCCGATCGCCCATCTGTCCTCGCATAGCGTTGCGGCAGCGGCGCGCCGCTGCCAAGGTTCATCGTCGATTCCGGGGAGGAACGCCTGCGCCTATGCCGCAACTGCGAAGAGAGCGCAACGCCCTCAAAGCCCCCTCCTCTTCAGAGGAGGGGGTTGGGGGTGGTGCTGCGACGATACGTTAATTCGCTTCGCGAGCGATGCTGTGCATCGCCACCACCCCAGCCCCTCCTCTGAAGAGGAGGGGGAGCAAGTGGAGCAAGGGGTTGGACTGCCACTGCCGCTCGGCTAGAGACGGTTTCACATGCAACAGTTTAGCCCCTCCGAAACCGCGCTGCTTTCCGCCGTCAACGCCGCCCCGATGCTGGATCAGGTGCTGGCGTGGAGCGCCATCAACACCGGTACCGGCAATCTGGCCGGGCTGGCGCAGCAGGCCGCGCTGCTGGCCGATGCCTTCGCCGCCTTGGCCGGTACGGTAACACTGGAGGCACCGGCCCCGGTCGAGGCGATTGCCGCCGATGGCAGCGCGATTGCAGTCGATTACGGCCAGCATCTGGTGCTGCGGGTCCGCCCGCAGGCGGCGCGGCGGTTCCTGCTGACCGGGCACATGGACACGGTGTTTCCCGCCGGCCACAGCTTTCAGCAGACCCGGTGGCTGGACGAGGCGGCGCTGAACGGCCCCGGCGTGGCCGACATGAAGGGCGGAATCGCGGTGATCCTGGCCGCGCTGACGGCATTCGAGACCAGCGAGGCCGCCACCTCCGTCGGCTATGACGTGCTGATCAACGCCGACGAGGAAACCGGCAGCCTGTCCTCCGCCCCGCTGATCGCCGATCTGGCTCACGGCAAGGTTGCCGCCCTCACCTATGAACCTTCGGCGCTACCCGATGGGACCCTGGCCGGAGCGCGCGCCGGCAGCGGCAACTACAGCCTGGTGGTACGCGGCAAA
>JABFRE010000141.1 GCA_013141325.1 Novosphingobium sp. | reverse complement strand
GCCGCAGTCATCGACAGCTCGCCTGCCGCCCACAGCCAGCCGCGCGCGGGCGGGGTCGCGGCGCGCACCGGGCCCAGCGCGTTGCGGTGATAGCCCTGGGGAAAGCGCGGGCCGTTGGTGGCATCGATCGGCAGGGGGTTGATCCCCAGCGGTCTGAACAGCCGCTTTTCCAGCTGGTACCACAGATGCTCGCCCCCGGCCTTCTCAGCGATCATACCGGCCACGACGTAGCCGGTGTTCGAATACTGCCAGTGTGTCCCCGGCGCATAATCGAGCGGTTTCCTGCCCCAGCGTGCGACAATCCCCGCCGGATCGACCGGCTTTTCCATGTCCGAGAACAGGTAGTCCTGCGGCCAGTAATCCTGCAGCCCGGCAGTGTGCGACAAAAGCTGGCGCACGCGAATCCGCTCTGCCCCGCTCACTTCGGGCAGCCACTTCGACACGGGATCATCAAGGCTCAGCTTGCCGTCATTTTCCAGCATCAGCAGCAATGCAGCGAGGAACTGCTTGGAGTTCGAGGCGATCTGGTAGGGCAGTGCCGGCGTGGCCACGGGAATCGTCTCCGAGGCCTTGCCCCAGGCCCGGTCAAGCACGATCCGGCCGCCGCGCACCACGGCGATCTGGGCCGACGGGACCCCGGTCTGCTTGAGCGTCGCGGTCACCGCGCTGTCGATCCGGGCGGTTTCGGCGGGTGACAGATCCTGCGCCAGGGCGGGCAGGGGCAGGGCGAGCGCGGCGAGCGCAAGAGCAAGTCGGTTCATAGCCGCAGGCTATCGGCTTTGCCGCAGGGTTCAACCCCGCGCTTCCCTGCGGATCGACCAACGGCTAACAGGCGCCAACCAACAGAGGGGAAATCGACCAATGGCCGGACACGGCTCAACCCGGGTGATCCTGACCGCGCTGGCTGCCAATGTCGGCATCGCCATCGCCAAGTTCGCGGCCGCGGCGTACACCGGATCGTCGGCCATGCTGACCGAGGGCGTGCACAGCCTGGTCGATTCGACCAACCACGTGCTGCTGCTTTACGGCACCAAGCGCAGCCGCAAGGCCGCCGACACGATCCATCCGCTGGGCTATGGGCGCGAGCTTTATTTCTGGTCGTTCGTGGTGGCGATCCTGGTTTTCGCGCTCGGCGCGGGAGTCTCGCTCTACGAAGGCATTCTCCACCTGCTTCACCCGGAACCGACCAGCAACCTCAAGATCGCTCTGCTGGTGCTGGCGGTGGCAGCCGCGCTGGAATCCTGGTCAACGTGGGAGGCGCTGCGTGCCTTCAACGGCGCCAACGCCGGCAAAGGCCTGGTCCGCGCGCTGAAGGACACCAAGGACGCGCCGACCTTGATCGTGCTGCTGGAGAACGCCGGGGCGCTGGCTGGTCTGGCGATCGCCGCAGCCGGAATCGGGCTGGCCTGGTGGAGCGGCAACCCGATGTGGGACGGCGTCGCCTCGGTGCTGATCGGGCTGGTGCTGGGGGGAATCGCGGTGATGCTGATCGTCGAGGCCAAGGGGCTTTTGATCGGCGAAGCGGCGGATCCCGCGCTGGTCGAGGCAATCCGCGCGTGCGCGGCGGGCCATGCCGGAGTCACCACGGTCCATGAAGTGCTGACCGTGCATCAGGCGCCTGACATGGTGGTCAGCGTGATCAGTGCCGATTTTGACGACGGGATCACGGCGCGCGAAGTGGAACAGACCGTCCGCGACATCGAGGCGGCGGTGGCGACGCAGTTCCCGATCGTCACGCGGGTCTATGTCCGGCCGCTGGATCCCTCCGCCGCTTGAGGCCGTCTGGCTCCAAGCGCTGTGGACAAATAGCTGCGGCCCCACTGCCGAATCTGTCACATCATTGTAAAGCGAGTGTCACATTGGGAAGGGGACTCGTAGCATGTTTGGTTGGTTCCAGCGGCTGCTGCCGCGTTCGGGCGATTTTTTCACCCTGTTTGAACGCCACGCTGCGACTCTGGTCGGCGCATCGGATGCGCTGGCGAAGCTGACCGCAGGCGAAGGCGAGCGCGCGGCCCATCTGCGCACGATCCGCGATCAGGAGCACCTTGCCGACGAGGTGATCCGCGAGACGCTTCACGAAGTCCGCCAGACCTTCCTGACCCCGTTCGATCGCGGCGCGATCACCGCGTTGATCGGTTCGATGGACGATACCATCGACGAGATGAACCGCTCGGCCAGCGCGATCGAGTTGCTCGAGGTGCACGAGTTCTCCCCGCAGATGAAGCAGATCGGGGTGCTGGTCCAGGATGCGACCCGTCTGATCGCCGAGGCGGTGCCGCTGCTCCGCGATGTCGAGCGCAACGGCCGCCGCCTGCACGGACTGACTGCCAAGCTGGTCAAGCTGGAGGGCGAGGTCGATGTGCTCCACGATACCGGCATGAAGGCCGCGTTTCAGGCGCAGAAGAAGCAGCCGGATCCGCTGGCCTTCATGGTCAGCCGCGAGATCTACAAGCATCTCGAACGCGTCGCCGATGCCTTTGAGGATGTTGCCAACGAAATCGACAGTCTGGTCATCGACCACGGCTGAGGCCGTCACCTAACACCGGAGAACGGCGATGCATGAGCTTGCCTTTCCACTGCTGGTCGGCCTGATCGTGATCGCGCTGGCCTTCGATTTCCTCAACGGGCTGCACGATGCGGCCAATTCGATCGCGACGGTGGTTTCCACCCGGCTGCTCTCGCCGGTCTGGGCGGTCGCATTCGCCGCAGTCGGCAATTTCGCCGCCTATTGGCTGATCCCGCTCCATGTTGCCGAGACCATCGGCAAGGGGATCATCAACAAGGACATGGTCACCCCCGGCGTGGTGTTCGGCGCGCTGATCGGGGCGATGTTCTGGAACGTGGTGACCTGGCTCAAGGGAATTCCCTCAAGTTCCAGCCACGCGCTGCTTGGCGGCCTGCTGGGGGCGGGGATTGCCCACGCCGGGCTGGACGCGGTTGAGGCCAAGAAGACCATCGAGACGGTCTTCGCGATCTTTCTCTCGCCGATGATCGGCTTTGCGCTGGCGATGCTGCTGGTGCTGATCACCTCGTGGCTGTTCAGAGGCTTTCAGCCGCGCCGGGCCGAGGGTGTGTTCAAGACCATGCACCTGTTTTCCAGCGCCGCCTATTCGATCAGCCACGGCGGCAACGATGCCCAGAAGACGATGGGGATCATCACCGTGCTGCTCTATTCGACCGGGCAGCTGCAGGGCGATTTCCATATACCGACCTGGGTGGTGATCAGCTGCTATCTGGCGATATCGCTGGGGACGCTGTCGGGCGGGTGGAAGATCATCAAGACGATGGGGACCAAGATCACCAAGCTGAACCACCATACCGGGTTCTGCGCCAGCACGGCGGGCTCGATCGTGGTGTTCGGGGCGAGCTATCTGGGCATCCCGGTTTCCACCACCCATGCCATCACCGGTTCGGTGATCGGCACTGGCGCTGCGCGCAAGGCCAGCGCTGTGCGTTGGGGCGTGGCGGGCCGGGTGATCACCGCGTGGTTCATCACCATCCCCGCAAGCGCGGCGGTGGGCGCCGTGTTCTACACGCTGACACGGATGTTCTGATCGGGCGCCAGCCGGACACGAAAAGGGCGGCCCCGTTCCAGACGGAGCCGCCCCTGTTCGTCATGGCGCAGTGTCAGCCGCGCGGACCGCTGTAGCTGCGGCGCTGGCCGCCGGTGTTGCCGGAACGCTGTCCGCCGCCACCGCTGCGCTGACCGCCGCCGTGCCCGCTGCCGTGGGGGCGGGCCGGACGGTCGCCGTCGCGGCGGGGCTGGCCATGGCCGCTGCGCTCAC